>CAZAHZ010000005.1:0-29578 GCA_964485055.1 uncultured Candidatus Cloacimonadota bacterium | reverse complement strand
TACCCCAGGCTTGGGATATAAAATTACATGGCAGTGAAAGATTGTTTTTTCCCCACGTGTTCAGCGTCTTTGGTGGTTAAAATCTATTTCTTATATTTTCTTTTGGAATTTTGAGGGCTTTAATTTGAGGGCAGCATAAAATACTAATAAAGCTGCCAGGCAAATAATTATCCACATAATAGATTGATTCGGATGCAGCATAAAGGTATTGATCTGATAATAAAGAGTGGCAACTATCCAGGCAAGAACTGTTAAATATATCACAACAAAGGTTGCCCAACCCAGGTTTGTTTCACGATATATAACACCGATCACAGCCACGCAGGGAACATAGATCAAAACGAATAATAAAAAGGCAAATCCTGCTGCCCGATCTCCCTTAAATCCTTTTTGAACCAGTCCGATCAATTCAGTTTTATCCTCATCAATCTCATCTTTGCCGAACAGTCCAAATCCTTTCGGTATTGCTACAAAGGCATCCGCTATCCCCTGCCAGAAACTGAATTCTTCCTCTTTTTCTGATGATTGGTCATTGTTATCAGTTTCCTGTTGACTATACAGTGCATTCAAAGTACCAACTACAGCTTCTTTGGCGAACACACCGGAAATCAATCCCACTGTGGCTTGCCAATTGTCATTTTCAATGCCCATTGGTCCAAAGACCGGAGTGATCTTCTTGGCAATGTAGGTAATTACAGATTTTTCCGAGTCCTGATTACCGAAAGTCCCGTCTGCTCCGATGGAATTAAGAAAGCTGAGGATCAGTATAATGATAATGATAATCTGACCGGCACGCAAAATAAAGGTTTTGAGCCTTAACCATGTATGCATCATAATGCCGTTAAAGGTAGGTACATGATAAGGGGGCAGTTCCATAACAAAGGTAGAAACTTCACCTTTGAGAATAGTTGATTTAAATAAAAAACCGGAAAGTATAGCCAGGATAATACCCGTAAAATATATTGAGAAAAGGGTTAATCCCGCTCTTTGTGAAAAGAAAGCAGCTATAAATATGGAATAGACCGGCAGTCGTGCTCCGCAGGACATAAAGGGATTCATTATTATTGTCAATATCCTGTCACGATTATTCTCCAGAGTACGCGTTGCCAGTATTGCCGGAACATTGCAGCCAAACCCCATCAGCATTGGTATAAATGCCTTACCCGGCAAACCGATTGTACGCATGAACCTGTCCATTACAAACGCTGCCCGGGACATATAGCCGGAATCTTCCAGAATGGAAAGAGATAAAAATATAAAGAATATAGGCGGAATAAAGGTTGATACGGTTTGAATTCCACCACCCAGACCATCTGCCAACAGCGTAATAAGCCAGGCTGGTAATGAAATAGCTTCCAGAACAGCCCGAAATCCATCCATAAATATTGTACCCAACAAACCGTCAAAAAAATCTATAAATGGTGCTCCCACGTTCATTGTCAGATAAAACACCAGCATCATTACGAGCAGAAACAGGGGAATACCCAGATAACGATTCAGCGTGATTTTATCAATAGTATCCGTCATATCCCGCAGATTTGTTGATTTGCGATGAAGAGTATCACGCACAAGACCTTTCACAAAACCATGCCTGCCATCTGCCATTACTACATCAATAGGGTCTCCGGTGTGGCGTTCTATGCGTTGTACCTGGTTAGCTATCTCTTCCTGCAAGAACCCGTCTGTGTATTTATTTGCGATTTCTTCGTCTTCCAGCGAGCGTAATGCCAGCCAGCGCCAGGCAATGTTATGCTTCTCTGCATAAGGTTCAATAAGGGGTTGCAGATTGGTTACAGCCAATTCCACAATACTATCATAAGTTACTTTTGTTGTGGAAATGTGCATGGACTGGGCTGTTTCTTCTATCTGAGCTAATAATACGTCAATCCCCTTATTACGACTGGCTACTACTGGTATCACCGGACAATCCGCATGTTTTTGGAAATGTTCCAGTTCCAAGTGCAATTGATTGGTTTTCAACAAGTCCATCATATTGAGAACCAGAATAAGAGGTACACGCATTTCCAGTATTTGTGTAGTCAGGTATAAATTCCTTTGCAGATTGGAAGCATCAATTACCTGAACAACAATATCAGCGTTATGAGAAAGAATATAATCCCGTGCAACACGTTCATCTTCAGAAGTGGCGGACAGAGAATATATCCCCGGCAGATCAACCACTTTCACCTGATGATCACCAAATTTATAAAATCCTTCTTTGAGTTCTACCGTCACACCGGGCCAATTGCCCACTATCTGATGTGATTTTGTAAGCGCATTAAATACTGTGGTTTTTCCGCTATTTGGATTGCCTGCTATCGCTATTGTTAATTTATTTTGCATCTTCTATCTTTTCCAGGATCAGCTCCTCTGCTTCTTCTGCCCGGATAGATAACCGATAACCATTGATCTTGATCTCGATCGGGTCTCCCATCGGAGCTCTGCCCATCACCTGTAATTCTTCACCTCGTATCAAGCCCAGATTTAGTAATTTCTTGCGGAAATGACAGTTCAATCCTCTGTATCCCAGGATACGATAGGAATGCCCATCCTCAAGATGCCGCTGCAATCTCTGCAGCCGGTGACATCTCCTGTGCTTCCTCAATCGCCTGCCAAATTCCATTTTCATTTCTCCATCCTTTTCGAGTAAATTTTAGCAGCATGATCAGCATGTCAAGAAAAATGTTAGCTATGTCTAACTTTTTATGGTTTACCTTCGGTTATTATATCGTGTAGTTGTGATTGTATATTCAGAGAACTGTTGATCAGCTTATCACAGAATGAAAAATTACTTTTAACCTACAAAAAAACTTTGTTCATTTCCGTTTTTAATAAGCCTTTCAATCCATTGCAGGATTTTGTCATCGGAATATTTACGAGTGCCATCTAAATTTTTCTTCTGCTGCTGAACATGAGCAAGCATGGCGTATTCTTTGTTAAGTGAAGTATAAAAAACTCCCTGATCATCTGTATTCACGCTTACATTCAGTCTATTTGATCCGGATTCCTGCTCATCAATGGGAAATAATCGGAAGAGTGGTATTTTGGATATATCGCTCAGTTTGCTGATCAGGTAGTTTGAAGAAGGATTGGATTCCACGGCAATACCATTAGTTTCCAGCTCTTGTCTCATCTTTATCTGCAAAATCTTCAAACAGTTGATATATTCTTTTTCCACGGTATATTTAATATATTTATTACCTTTCTTTTTTACGTCAGTATCATAATGATATCTCTGGTTCAGGTTATAAACGTTTTTGTTCATATAAATATAAAAATCATGGCTCCGGTTAGAAGAGAATAGCTTCCAGGGAGTATTAATATAAAAATTTCTGATATTTTCCCTCTGCTCATAATCTTCAAAGAAAAGTTCAGGATTTTCACCACGCAATCCCATAGCCTGGATATAATCACTATGATCAGTATCTTCTCCTGTTTTAAAAATTCTTTTAAGGATATCCCTGAATTTAACTCGAAGTTTTTGATAAAATGAGGTAGGTGTATCAATATTATATATCTGGATTTTATTGAGCATCCAGGCGATATTATCAAGCAGATTTTGCCTGGGAAGGGATATTTCGTAATCCCGATTCTGATAATAATCATCAATATCAAGCCCCATTGCAACACCATGCCCAATGCGGTCTCCATAACCCAGTTGCAGGAAATCAATCGCTTCATCTATTGCCCGCAAGCCATCCAGCAGATCATAGAAATCCTCACCAACATGATAAGTGACCCGCAAATTAGGAACTGGCTTATCCTCGGATATTCCAAATCTAGACATCGGGTTAGTAACATGGTGACTGCGTAAATAACGGAATGCCTGGGCAAATACCTCAGGGCGGCAGGTTACTTCACTGCTGGCTGCATCTATGCCAAATATCCGCAGGGCAGTACTTAAACTATCCCTCCTTAAACTGGTTATTGTCATTGCTTCCTGCTTTACTTCTTTTCGCAGATAGAAGTCCCGGCATTTCAGATCCCAGGTCTTGTATTTATCCGGCTCAGTGACTTTATAAAATTCACAGGGTTTCTTTAAAAAATGCAGAACAAAGAAATGCTTTAATTTTCCATCCGAAATATTCACTTCATTAGAACTGGTTCTGGGACTATAACTGCAACACTTGTCAATACGCTTTATTTCATCATAGAGAATTTTTTTATCTGTACCTCCGTGAAAACGCACTTCGAGCTTATTGATATTGTTTTCTTTTATATTGTCCACAATAGCCATTTTTATCATTAATTTTTCATAGACGCTTCCTGACGGAATAAAAGCTGTCTTCCTTTCCTGGTAATCCTGAAAGTTCTTGAAACCATAACGCTCATTCTTCTGGATAAATTCATTGCTGATTATATGTGTTATTAAGATATAAAGATAAAAATATCTTTCAACTTGCTGAAAGAAATCACCACCTTTCAGAAGATAAAGGTAGGCTGCATAATATATCTTCCGCTCTCCGGTCAGGGCTGAACTTGACTTATCGTAATTAACCGGAAAATTGATTGCATAATCCACTTTTTCATTAAATTGCCTGTAATTACTGAACATCAATTCCACAGATATTTCACTGAGAAATTCCTTGAAATGAACGCTTAAAAGATCTGTGTTTCTTAAGATGGCATTTATCCGCCATTCAATTTTATTAAACCTGTCTTTGTCATCACAGCAGCATAATATAAACAGAGTAATCCTGAGACACGCTGCTATTCGCACCATGTCATAGAGATCCATCTTTTTCATATCGGCAAAACTGATTATACTTACCGGCATCAGAGATGTTTTTCTGGTGAAAGTCTGAAATTCGTCACGCCGGTTTTTGGGATTATTCATCAAACTCAGCCAGTTGAGATCAAAATATGGTGAAGAGCCCTTCAGGTGCATGTGATTTTCCGACAGATTTTTACTTTCCATCATATTATTAAGACTGTGAAAATCACTCTTTATGATCTTTTCCCATTGAAAGTGAGCTGGCTCATAATCATGACGGTATTTACGATAGGCTAATAATGCCGTGGTAAAAAGATCCTCTCCAAGTTTTATCGTTAATCCGTGCCAGTTGCCCAGCATCTCTACCCGGCAAACCGGCTTCTCATCAGTTATCTTGAGAAACTTCTCCGCTATTTTGACAGGGAAAAAAAATGGAGATTTCAAGTCTTTTATTTCGGGATGAATAAAATAGCGATGTTTAATCAGACTTGTCCATGATGATAATGCTTCATCATTGATGGCATTTAAACCCATGAACTTCAACTCGTATTCCACTTCAGGAATTAAATCTTCCAGATCTCCGAATAATGATACTGATAACTTGTCTATCACCAGCTTGGGATCAAGTGAAAATAATCTAATCAGATATTTTAGCTCTGTTTTTAGTTCATGCATAAATTATTTCAGAAGCATTATTTTCATTTATAATAGCCTGATAAGTATTCTATCATTTCATTATTAACTTCTAAGGATTTTTTTCTTGTCAGCGGGTTTAATTCAATTATATTTTTAATGTGTTCTTTTGCTTTTCCCCCATTATACTCGCCTACCCAGTTTGACACCTTCTCAATTATATCGTTATAATACTTTTCGACCGTTTTATCAAATTTTTCGTCTTTCTCGCCCTTATGTGTATAAGTTATCAATCGCAGCATTATATCTACTGAATACAAGGGCAGGAAAGGTACAGGATGATATTTCTGATGATCATCGTCTTCCTTTTCCATTTTTATTGTTACATTATTACATATCCACTTCAATAAATTTACAGTAATATCATTAATGTTACATTTTGTACTACCAGCAAATCTTTTATAAGTTCTCATAGGATTTAATGTATTTACCAGATAACTCAATACATCAAATCTGGCTTTTTCATCTATATCTGGTTTTCTTGTAGTATCATAGATATGTTCCGGTTCTGTACGTGGTGGTCTTCTTTCACCATAATATTGAATAAAATAAGGGGTAACTCCTTCTCCCTTAGGTTCAGAAGGTAATTCATCAAGGTTTATTGAAAAATAAAATGGATGGTCACTATCGGTGAATCTAGATGGCGTACGTTTCCGGATCAATTCAACTGAATGTGGAAAATAAGTTGTCCCTCCTATTAAAAGCTGTATTGGCATTACATCCTCTTTTTCCAGCGTATATGCATCAGTCCTATTTTTTAATTCTGTTTTACGCAATACAGCAGTTTTATCTATCAAATTTCCAAGATTCAAGCTACTTTTAAAAAACATATTTTCATAGAGTAATATGGAATAGAATATCTTTACAGCAGATATAAATGAAAGAGCTTCTTTGGATTCAAAATAAACTTCATATTTGCTAATTAACAGCAATATATCACCCATGGAGTTATTAGAAGGATAATTATAGGGATCGGATATTTTATTTGCCGCAGAAAACCTGGGATCATTTACGCTTACCATAGTATAAATATCCCGGTCAACAGGGCTTATTTTATATGGTTTCTGGGTTAATGAGCGTCTTATCCAGTAAATCCGCATAAGATAATCTAGTATATTTGCATTATCGCAGTCTATTTTTTCTTCCTTATTATCTATATAAGGCATTTTTTTTTAAAAACACTCTTCTAACTTATTCAGTTTTTTATGCAATTCCTCTTCCATTTTTTTCAAATCTGCATCGGGGAACCTGTTTTCAAGCTCTACTTCTTTGAGGACAATCTTTTCCTTGAACTGATTTCCTACCGCATTAATACTCTGTAATAAATATTTATTTATACGATTGATATTTGCAGGAAGATTCTCAAAGACATCCTGCTGCCTGGAAGCCAGGTGGAATGGTATCCAGTATTTCATGATGTAATCTTTAAATTTGTAAAAATTATCCTTGATCGTCTTACCACTCATAATGCTTTCATTTTCCTTATCTTTCTCAGATAATATATTCTTCATCAATTTCGTTTTTTTCATTGATACTAAAAGAAAAACCAGTTGATGAAGAGCCCTCATGTTTGTGGGAATGATCGGATGCAGTTGATTATCTTCCGGAACAAAGATCAGTCCTGTTTTTTCCCAAATCATCCTCAAGATTGTTTTTTGTAAAGTTTCTCCTTCGTTATCGCTGCTGTTATTTTCCTTGTTATTACCATTAATATTATCATATTTATTACCATTATTATTACAGTCGTTATTATCGTTGTTATTCCTGTTGTTATCATCCACTTTATTAATTATCAATTTTGTTTCTTTAAAATCAATATCAAGGTGAGGAATTTCCAGTCTTCGTGAAGGAGGTATGATCTTGCTCATGTAGCCTGAAGCCATTTTCTTCACATCTATTTTTCGAGTATTAGCTGCAT
Source organism: uncultured Candidatus Cloacimonadota bacterium (assembly GCA_964485055.1). Classification (GTDB taxonomy): domain Bacteria; phylum Cloacimonadota; class Cloacimonadia; order Cloacimonadales; family TCS61; genus Stygibacter. The sequence continues at coordinate 22,253 of CAZAHZ010000005.1, read as the reverse complement.
TACGGGTATTGATCATTTTTTCATAATAGTCGTAAAATTGCTCTTCAAGTTCCAGGTGAAGCTGATTAATACTTGCTGCCATCATGATGATGATATTATCCTGGATCAGGAATTTCCGGATCATCTCCAGCATCTCAAAAGCATGATCCACGTTCATATCAAGATCGTCAATAGGAATGACCAAATATTTTGCATTAGGTTTTACATAATCAATAAAATCTATTACCAGATCGTGAATTATGCTCTTTAAATCAAGACTCGATCCCAGTTCGTCAAGTATCTCCAGAGAATCAAAAGCAATCTTACCGGTAAACTTAATATCAATATTCTGAATAGCCTTCAGGGCTTTCTCAAATTTCTTGTAAATCTTCTTTGCTAAACTCGCGTCTTTAGTATTAGCAGAACTGTTTTTTTCACTAAATTCTAAAAATAATGTTGATATGATCACAAAAAGAATATTTTTTTCGGGTGTGAAGTGGCTGGGATCCATCGTCTTCATAACATAAAATTCCATCTTTTCATGCAGGTCTTTGAATTTACATATAATGTCTTGATCTCCATTACCAGAGCTTACTTTTTTCATTTCCTGAATTTTTAATTCCTGGACAAATGATGCCAGTGCTGATGATTTTCCGCTGCCTCTTTCTCCGCTGAAAACTATAATATTATTGACCGGTTCGCAATAACACATCTCTTTTTTGCATTTATTTTCACTATTTTCTTCCTCATACTCTTCTCTTTTCTTTCTTTGGCAATATAAATTCAATATTGACCTTGCTGCATTTCGGTAAATATTGGAAAAATATGAACTGGAAAAATCTTCGGCTGTCTCGATCCTGATATTGTGCTTATTGTTTTCCTCAATTTTTATCGTATATTTCATTGTAGGTGGCATCTCGCTCTCCCTCCTTAATTAATCTTCGGTTTTAAATATTCCGGTTTAATTCATATAATGATAATTAAACCCTCACTCCATCATACGCTTATATTATTATTAGATAAGCATCAATAAAAAATATCTTCCTACTATAAACCAGGTGATCAATACAGCAAAATAATGCATTTCTACACTCAAGCCAGCATTCCCTCTATTATAAAACTACTGCCGAGAATATAAGACCTGAGCTAACAATAATATCACGACAATTAGCCGAATTTTAAATTTATCTGTCAAGTGAAAAATAATATCCGCAAAATCTTTTGAAGCATTATTTCAAGAAAAGACTACTATTTTGCACGTTACAAGTCTTTTCGGATATCTGTTGAAACCGGTAATTTTCGATCAAATAGATTATATAGTCTTTGAAGCTTCTCAGTTTCTTTCTCATTCTCTCGCTGGTAACCCGCTTCATTCCAGGTTATGTAATGATCACCACTCTCTTCAAAATACAGGTTCTCAGTTTCTCCCAGATAATTGCTCAATTCCGGATGCAGATATAAGAAAGTGCTTGAAAGCGATTGAGCTCTAACCGGGAAATGAACCGGCGTGTTTTTTTTATAAAAACCTATATTTTTCTCCCATACACTCAGGGGTAAAAGCAGGATTTTATTATCCTGCTCAGCAATCAGGACAAGTTTACGTATTTTCTTATTCTGCAGAAAATTCCGTACCGGATTAGGCAGACGGAAACGCTTCTTTTCATATAATTTACAGGCAGGATACTGCAGGATATCAAACATAAAATTCTATTCTTCCACCGGAAAATGATCTATCATTTCCACGGCAAATCGCATGATCAAGGACGCGTCATAAGCCTCCACAATGCCATTGCCATCCACATCCGCCGCTATATTCTGCCAGGTTTCCCATTCTGCGATGATGCCCACGTAATACTGCAAAACTATCGCTGCATCATAACTTTCCACTATGCCATTGCCATCCACGTCGCCATAGAAAGGTGCTGCCAATAAATCATATATCTGGTATTCTCCCGTTTCTATATTACCATTGCCATTACCTGCCGGAGCCTGCTGCTGCAAGGTTCCGCCGTCTTGCGTCTGATAGCCTGCCACGCAGATATAGATACTATCCGGAAAATTCCATTCGCTGAGATTGATCACACCCTCCAGAACCGTTCCCTGCTGGCTTTGAGCCAAAGCAGTTTGATCAAACCAGCCGCACCATCCGTTACTGTTTTCTCCTGCCAGGAAAACATCCCATTCCGCCACCAGTCCGCTCTTTGCCCAGGGTGCTGCTATCATATCAACAGGATTCTGCGTCAGAAATATAAAGACATCTTCTCCAATTTCCGTTGCTGACGTCGCTGCCACATAAAGCTCTGCCCCGGTGTGGGAGGCATATAGTTCCAGTTCTTCATTAGAAGCTATCAATTCTACCCCAGCATCCAGTTCGCCATCTATTTCAAATCCACCACTACCATTCCCGGAAATCGTGATCAGATAATCCTGCCCGTTATTATTATCCCAGGTGCCATCATAATAATGTATCACAAAATTCAGACTATTCACCTGCTGCACCGGAGAATTAAATGGTCCCAGAACCAGCGTCAAATTTCCTTCCTCATCCGGTCCGATCATCGGCGTCTCCACTGCTGGTCCAATATTATTATATAGCTCACTCCCCTGAGGAAAATACACTTCTGCCGGCTGATTAAAATTATTAACCCCCCAGTGCAAAGCTGCCCCTATATTTGTATCAGCTACCATTATCAGGATACTGTCGTCAATAGTCGGATTTACGGGTGTCCAACTGACATCGCCATATCCACCCTGTCCACCTCCGGTTCCATCTCCTATCCACACATGCTGGATCACAGATTTTTCTATATTGCCCTCATTATCTAAGGCTTCCACATAATAATCCAGCAGCACTTCATTATATCCCATGATCTGGGCAGTATAATACCAGGCTTTGTATAAGGGCTGCGGGTCGGTCTGAGAGGCTTCTTCTGTCCCTGTCATCGGCACCTCTATCCATTCCCCGACATCATCTCCACCCGCATATATTTCATTGTGATTGGTCAGATCGTCATTGATACCGTCATTATCCAGCCGGTATTTTAGCGTCACTCCCTGCAATCCGCTGTGATCATAAACATAAGTCCAGATAGTCACATCAGCAGTCATTGACACATTCCACTCCGTTCCTCCCGGATTATAAGGTTCCCTCTGCGGCAGATATATTGTCGGTGCCGTCTGATCCGTATAGCCATTCACATAAGGCAGTGCCTGAGTTACCGCCATATTGGCTGCTCTGGCTGGATGGCTGTCCCACATCCCATTCTGCGAACCGTCCCAATACCAGTAACAGCTCGTTTCACCCGTCAGCAGCATCCTGTAAGCATCCTGCACAGGCTGTGCTGCGGGATTATTATCCAGGGCATTAAAAACTATGTTTTTCGCTGCCGTGATCACTCCCCAGCTATTCCTGTCCGGGCTATAACCATTATACTGATCTCCATTCCATTTCTTGAATTCAGGATCTCCGTTATCCGCCCCGCTCCAGCTTCCCGGCTCCACATGAGCTAGATCATTCGCTGCCGGCGGGAACATATCCAGATAATCCTGTATCGTTGTGCAGACAAACCGGTTCGAATTATCGCCCAGCCATTGCACAAATTGGGCAAAATTATTGTTATAGTACGAATTTGTCCCTCCCCCGAAATTATCCCCGTCATGGTGCAGCACGATCAGGATGGGATGATCATCATCAGTATTATAAGGTTCAAATTGACTCATCACGGCATCATACTGCAAAGCACCAAAACCGCCCCTGCCGTCCTCAGTTCCCAGATAGCGTGAAGCCGGAACGCCTATGATCTCACTCTCCTCTTCTGTTTCCGGGTCTATATATTTCACCCAATGCGGCTGATGTGCCCATTGTACCGAAACCTGCGAACCTGCCCAGATCCCGTTCAATTGCACCCAGTCATCCGGATCAGGTTCCAGTATATCAGCTTCATTCGGTTCATAAAGGTTACTCGCTGTTGTAAAAGGATAATTTTCCGTCACACGCTCAAAATGGATATTATCTATCAGCACCCATTCAATCCCTTCATCTGCCAGAGGCGGGATCATTCGCTCCGAAAATGCACATTCCGGCGGAAACATCCCTCTCGAATAAGTGCTCACGTTAAATGTACTGGTGATAATATCCCGATGCATGCCAATCTGAGCACGCATATCCCGATAATCTATCAACCCCATCAGTGGATGAAAATACCCGATTGACACCATATCCAGACGCGGATTCCCCAAAGTCGTGTTCTGCCCCGTTATTCCATTCCATCCCGATTGCCAGTTGCTGAAATTCCAGTTCCCGCTCGCTTGAAGTGTATTCAAATTCTCGATCAATGACCCAGTGAAACTCACCTGTGAGCCAAAATGCTCAAATCCTGCATTTACTCCCATCCACACGGCATCTGCTGCCCACGTTGTATATGGTCCCCAGCGCTGGTTATGAATATCCTCGATCGAATAACTGTAATACCCGGCATTATCAGTCTCTGTCACATTCTCTCCCGGATAATAGATTGGCTGGTGCATATGCCACAGGAACGCTATATAAATTGGAGGATCTGCCTGCAAACTCAATAATAACCAGATAAATAGTATCAAAAATATTGCTCTTTTCACTCTATCTTCCCTTTATTCTAATAATATAACTGCTGAACACTCAGTTTCCGCAAAATTTCATAGATTGCTTCATACACTGCCTGACCGATCACGTCCATTCTCGCTATCATTTCAATCCGGTCTCCTGCCATTTCCTGCTCCTCAGGCGTAAATATCTGCCCCGCCAGGTTGCATGATCTCATCAAGCTTATCAAAACCACATCTCGAGGCAATGGCGGGATATCGTTCAAGATTGTCTCTCGTATCCGCTCCTTCACTTCCCGCTCCGCCTGATCGTCCAGCATCGGATAACATTTCCACCGGTAAATCCAAAGGATATTTTTCTCCTTCTGCTCCAGTATCCCCAGTTCTATCAGATGCCCGATAAAATAATCCTTGATCTCTTGAATATGAATTCCCAGTTTCCACACCCAGTATTTGGCATCCTCATCATCCTGCTGCTGGCTTATCATCGCCAGCGCATCGTCAAATATCTGATTTCCGGTTGATGCGTCATTGATCACAATTAACTGCTTCTGTTCTGCCTTTATCCGCTTCAATAAGGCAAGCTCCATTAATACTGCCCCTGACAATCCAAACTCCAGTCCCATAAACGGCTGATTTTGCACCACTCCCTTTTCGTCGTCCAAAGCAAGTAATAAAAATTCTTCCGCTATACTCAGTTTTATATTTTGCATCGCTGCCTCCTGACTAAACTATTATCCGCATCACTGCCCCGTTTTCACTATTCTCTGCCGTCAAAATTCCACCCATATTCTTCTCGATCACTATCTGGCACATATACAAACTCAAACCCCGTCCCGGACTTTTAAACTTCGTAGTATAGTAGGGCTCAAAAATATGCTCGATCACATCTTCCGCTATGCCCCCACCGTTATCACTGATCTCAACCAGTGATCGCTCATCACTCTTTCCTGTCAATATCCAGATCTTTTTATCCTTACTTTCTTTCTCTTTTAAGGCATCACGACTGTTATTGATGATCTGCAGCATTGCTTGCGCATAATCATTGCGATACCCTCTGGCATATATCTCATCATCTCCGCTGATTTTCAATTCTATCTCTTCTTCTGTCAAGGTCGGTTCCAGTAATTTAAAACACCTTGTTATCACTTCCTGTATTTTAAACTTCTCCTGCTCCTCATCCGGCTCAAAAAAATAACGCAGGTCATCTATGGTCTCTGACATCTCTTGAATAATCCCCATTGCCCGTTCACTTTGCTGCTCAAGATATTCCACACTTAATTCCGCACTCTGTCCGCTGTATTCGATATCCTGGATCAATGCCATCACCGTGTTCAAGGGTTGTCGCCATTGATGTGAAATATTGGAGATCAATTCGCTGATCGCTGTCTGACGTGACTGCTTAATGATGATATGATCCTTTTCACGAAGTGTCTCTACTGCTATATCCACTTTCTTCTGCAGGTCTCGACGGTATGATTCCAGGCTCAATAACGATTTATAGGCTCGTAATCCTGCAGAAACCAGCGTAAATATCTTGTCTGATGTCAATTCAGTCTTGGATTTATAATCATTGATGTCATAATTTAATACTACTTCCCGCTCCGGGGCATAACCCGGCTGTCCCGTCCGCAGTATTATCCTGATAAAATGATTTTTCAATTCCTCTCTTATCCGCTGCACAAGTTCAAGTCCCGCCGTTGTTGTTTCCATCACCACGTCCAGTAGCGTTATGGCAATATCCGGCTCATCTCTGATCATTTCAAAAGCTTCCCCCGCTGAATAGGCATCCAGTATCCGCACAGACTTCCCCGCAAATTCAAAATCATCCAGCGTTAAATGCGTCACAGTATGGATATCCTCTTCATCGTCAACCACCAGTATTTTCCATTCTCCATCACTTGCCAGTTCCAGATCGTCATTTACTGCAAATTCTCTCTCCTGACCTGTTTTCTGCATTATCTCCGGTTCTTCTGCCATAAATATCAGGTCTTCTTCTGCCGGATTATTCTCATTTATCATTTTTTCTTCTTCAATCCCGTTCACTCAATCCTCCTTCTGAAAAAGGAAATTCCATGATAAATTCCGAGCCTGTTCCCAATTCGCTCTTTACTTCTATATTACCCTTCAGTTTCTGCGTTATCAGGTTATAAATTATATGCATTCCCAATCCTGTTCCCGTCTGCTTGTTCGTTGTATAAAACGGATCAAATATCTGCTGCAGTACCTCTGCATTCATTCCCCTGCCGTTATCCCGGTATATAAACTTTAATCTGCTGTCCTCAACTTTGACTTCAAATTCTATGATTCCCTCTTTCCTGTCACCAAATCCGTGCACGATCGAGTTTATCACCAGGTTCGTCACAATCTGTGCTAATATCCCAGGATAAGAATTCCAGACCAGATTTTCATCACAATTTATCCGTATCTCTATTTCTTTGCCCTTAAATTTAGGCTCCAGGCTCAAAAGCACATCTTTGATATAATTCCCGATCTTAAATTGCCTCTTCACTTCCGTGGATTGATCCACACTCACCATCTTAAAGCTTTTCACCAGTTCCCCGGTTCGCTGTGAATTACTCAAGATCAGGTTACTCGCCTTTTCTGTATAACTCAAAAAATTATCCAGATCACTCTTCTTCATCTGGTTTACTCTATATTTCTCACTCAATAACTTCAAACGGTCACTCAAACTGGTTATTGCCGTGATTATTATTCCCACCGGTGTATTGATCTCATGGGCTACTCCTGTCACCAGACTGCCCAGCGATGCCATCTTCTCTGATTCCACCAGCTTCTTCTGCATCCGGCGCAATACGTCCAGCGTCTCCGTTAATTCTTCTTTCTGCTTTGTGATCACTTCATTTTTCGCACTCAGCACCTCCGCTGATTTCTTCTTCGTGCGATAACGCCTATATACAAAGATCACAAGGATTATCACTAATCCCGATATGACGAAAAGCGAATTCCGCTGCATCTCCTTTCTGCCTATCTCCAGTTCCTTGATCTCATTATCTTTTCGCAGCAGACTGTTCTCCCGCTCCTTTCGCTCCGTGTCGTACTTTGTCTGCATCTCCGCTATCTGTTTCGCTGTGGTCTCCGCAAAAATACTGTCCCGCAGATCCGATTCTCGCTCCGTATATTCCAGTGCCCTTTTATATTCACCCTTTTTCCGGTATAACTCCCCGTAAGAAGCATATATCTCCGCCTCTAGTTCCAGAGAATTAACCGTCCTGGCTATCTCCAGCGCACTCTTGAATTTGGCTTCTGCTTCTGCGTAATCCCCTGTCTCCAGGTAGATCATGCCCATATTATTCATCAAATACGCCCGATAAACAGTCGCCCCCGTCTCATTAAGTATCGCCTCTGCCTGCTTATAATAGTCCAGCGTCCTGGTATAATCCCCCTGAAAATAATAAAGATTACCGATATTACTCAATACTGATGCCACTCCCAGATTATTCTGCAGGCTGCGGTACGTTTCCAGTGATTGTTCATAATATGCCAGCGCTTGCTCATAATCTTTCAGCTCCGAATACAGCGTCCCCATATTTCCATAAACCACTGCCATTTCACTCTTGTTATTCAATTGCTTGTGCACTTCCAGCGCCTGACGGTAATATTCCAGTGATAGTGCCGGATTCATCAGCGATTGATAGACCCTGCCAATATTACCCTTGATCGCTGCCTCCAGTTCCGGCTCCTTGATCTTCTCCACTTCCTCCATTCCTGTCAGTAATTTTGACAACGATTCCTCATAATTCCCCAGCTCCAGCTCTATTGTCCCCCAGGTTAAATAACTTACCGCCATTTCGTGTAGCACTTCCGGTGTCGGTTTAAGTCCCAGAAAAATCACTTCCGCTTCCTTAAGCTTGTCTTTTGCTTTATCTGTCCACCCAAGTTTGGAATATGCCTGGGCTAAATTGCTCGTTATCACTCCCCGGCTTAATTGATCGCCCTCTATTTCCAGAAGTTCAAATGATTTATTAAAATATTCAATTGCTGACCAGTAATTCTGTCTCGTCAGTTCGATTCGTCCTGCTATCGTTAATGCCCGGCTCTCTCCCTCACGATAGCGCGACTCTTGTGCCAGCTTAAGCGCCAGGCTGTCAGACTCCCAGCTCTCTGCCAGATCACTTTCCAGTTCCAGCTTCGACAGTTCCAGCAGCAGATCCACTTTCTCCCGCCCCATTGCCCTGCCTATCTCAGATCTCAATTCCTCTTCCCGTGGAACTGAATGCAGCACAACTGATAAAACCAGAACCATTAATAACAGTATTATTCTTACTCTCTTCATAATATTGCCAGTTTTAACCCTTCCCCTTTTTTCGTTAAGTTTTTTCTTCTTCATCTTACTTCTTGCTCCTCATCACTTTCTCTTCTGTATTGCCGTTGGTCTGTGGTAAACTTACAGTAATACTGTTAATGAACAGCATACGGTATAAAATCTTAAAACAGGCATCCCCCTTTTTTATATCAGCTATATATAGATATTGTTATATTACTCAGATAGTTATGTCACCACAATGTGTACGGGCAGACCCATGTGTCTGCCCTCTTTGCATGTTTCATTGCTATCATATATATAGCTGGAATTCAGGTTATATACGGGCAGACACATGGGTCTGCCCGTACGTTAGAGGAGATAATTCTAAAATTTTGGGGGGATGCCAGTAAAATCTAAAAATTATTGACATTAAAGCTTGCGTACTTAAATGACGTTTTCCTCGTTTATCCGGGGAATTGGTTAATTTGAATGTTTGGAGATGAAATATGAATAAGGTTGCAGTGATTGCCATCGGAGGAAATTCTTTGATCCGTCCAGGACAGAGAGGGACTGTGGAAGAACAGTTTACTGCCGTTCAATCAACGGTGGAAAATATATATAAGATAATTCAACTCGGCTATAATGTTATCATCACGCATGGTAACGGACCACAGGTGGGAAATATCCTGATCCAGTCCGAAGCCGGCAGGCATCAGGTGCCGTCATTGCCATTGCATTATTGCGGAGCTTTCACGCAGGGCGGAATGGGTTATATGATCCAGCAGGTTGCACAAAATGTCTTTGCCCGTGAAAATTTCAGTCAGGATGTTGCTACTGTGGTCACGCAGGTTCTGGTTGATAAAGATGATCTGGCTTTTCAACATCCCTCTAAACCGGTGGGTCCATTTTATGAAAGTCTGGAAGAACTGCAGCACCGGATAAAAGAACATGGCTGGGTTGTGATCGAAGATGCTGGCAGAGGTTACCGCCGCGTGGTTGCCTCTCCTCAGCCTCTGAAAATAATTGAACAGAATATCATCAAAACTCTGATCAAAGCAGGAGACCTGGTAATAGCCGTAGGTGGCGGAGGCATACCTGTAATTCGTGAAAATGGTGCTCTGCATGGTATCAGTGCTGTAATAGACAAGGATTTTGCCTCATCCCTGCTTGCTTCCGAAATTGCGGCTGATCTCTTTATTATCTCCACAAGTGTCGAAAAAGTCGCTGTCAATTTCAAGTCCGGCAATCCGCTCTGGCTGGATTCTCTGGATCGTGCTCAATGCCTGAAATATCTGCAGGATGGTGAATTTGCCAAAGGCAGTATGCAGCCCAAAATTGAAGCATCCCTCAGGTTCCTGGAAAATGGCGGAAAAGAAGTTATCATCACTTCACCGGAAAAACTCTTCGATGCTGTTCAGGGCAAAACCGGTACGCATATCGCTCACTAAGTTAATTTTTATAGTTTTATCTGAGCAGAACCATCCGCCTGGTGATTTCATCATTACTGCTTTGCAGACGTAAAAAATATATTCCACTGGCACAAACTGAACCGCTATTATTAGTCCCCAACCAGACAACTTCATGGCTGCCTGCCGGCAATGTTTCGCTGATCAGCCGTTTCACCAGTTCGCCTTTGATATTATAAATGCTCAGCTCCACTGCCTCACTCACCGGCAGCTCATACCTGATCGTGGTCTCCGGATTGAAAGGATTGGGATAATTCATCATATTCATCCGCAAGGGTAAGATGTCTTCTCCCTCATTTTCCACATTATCATTCTCATAAGCTCCTATATCAGGAGCATAGTCATGATATTCGCTTTCATCCAGATCAAGATAGACTATCCCGTCATATTCAAACCAGGCTGTCCCGGCATTAATACAGGCGGAGTTATCTGTCAGCGTGTAATCAAAAACCTCAGGATCAACAAAACCCGGCTCAGTTTCTATCACGTTTCCATATTCATCATCTTCCAGAGTGTGAAACATGGATAATCCCTCAAAATCTTCGATGTCACAATTAAAGATCAGATAATCAGTATTGAATTCCTGGCGGATTGCCTCATCCTCACAATTATAAATAATCGTATTTAACAGCACTACATCACAAAAACGTGTTTCAACACCCCAACCTTCATTATCGGCAATAGTGCAATTGATAATCTCCACTGAACTGCCACTACCGCACAAAATTGCATTTCCGCAATTCACTCCAGTATTTTGGGTTATTTCTGTATTACTGATCCTCACCTGCGAACCGTTTACAATATTGATAAATTCACCGTAAGTATAGTCATTTTCCCTGATGCGACAATGGTCTATCTCAATTTCTCCGGCATTATAGATATAGAATACACCCCCATCACTGGAAGGATAACCCTCATTATTCTCAAAATAACAATAACTGATCCTGCCATTAACTCCATCTTCAATCACCATAGCTGCTTCAGGACAGTTTCTGATCGTGAAACCCTCTATTTCAAACCAGTCAATTTCATCATCAATTATTATTGCCGATAATGGCTCTATTATAGTGTTTGTTATATCGTTAGGAAATCCACTCTCAACAAATTCTGACCACAAATGCAGGGATTTACCGTGAAAATCAAGATGCTCGGAATATATACCCGGTCTGACTATTAAGGTATCACCATCTTCAGCATAATTCATGCCCTGGCTGATTTCGCTGTGCCAGGTACCCTGGGTGAAATTGTACACTCGATGCGAAGTCACGTTGATCAGATCAGTTGCCAGGTGAAAATCACTGCCATTTTCATCCGTCACCTGCAAAAATACACTGTAAACGCCCTCTTCCTCATAAGTATGCACCGGATATTGTTCATTGCTGTCTATCACTCCATCATTCTCAAAATCCCACTGCCAGTCTATAATATCTCCTGTAGCATAATCCTGAAACTGCAAGAGACTGCCCACACACACATTATCTTCCTCAACATAGAAATAAGCATGCAAAGGAGCCGAAATTTCACTTTCACGATAACCCCTGTCAGGGCGAAAGCCATGATAATCCTCTATATTGAAGCTGATGCCACCATAGTGTTCCACCGTAAAACTTCCTACATCTTCCTGATACTCAAATTCTTCCAGTCCAGTATCAATACACGGTGAACCAGCTTCCAGACTGTAATCTTCTGCCAGCAGACAGCCCCAGTCAGTATTCAGCATCACATCTTCCTCAACAGCTATCTCATAATCCACACAACAACCCGCATAACGATAATGTGACCAGCTCATAGATTCAGCCAGAGCTCCATCATTGGCTACTATGCAGTTAGCCAGAAATGTAAATGATATCTGTCTGCAAAACAGCGAACCCAATTCGTTTGTATTTCCGGCAATAGTACAATTCCTCAATAAACAAAATGATTCATTGTCCAGCTCAAAGGCGTATCTCTCTGCTCCATAACTTTCTGCGATCAAACAATTATCCAGCTCCGTAAATACGACCCCTTCGATATGTACTCCGCAATAATTACCAACAAATTCGCAATTCTCAATCAGGGGACTGCAGTGAGAATAAATTGCCAAACCCATATATGCCCCAGTCACTCGACAATTTATAACATGAGCATCTGAACCAGTCAAATATATACCATGACTCCATTCTGCTCCAGTACCTGTAACCTGGCAATCACTTATCACCGGCTCTTCACCGCCTACATCTATACCTGTTGCCTGATCTATCAAAATCCGGCAATGCTCTATGCGTGGATTTGTGCCTCCATGACAATAAATGCCTTTACCTCCCACCAAAGACATATTCCTGATTGAAAATCCACTAAAAACTATTTCTTCCGTCTCCAGATTCTCTATCATCACGATATCTTCCACCACACCTTCACCATCAATCACTGTATCAGTGATATAAGAAGTATCCTGTGTAGTAAAAAACCAGGAAGCAACTAAAATCTCCTTCTCCAGAAAATCTATCCCTTCATAATATATCCCTGGTGCCACTAATACCGTGTCACCATCATTCGCCACCTCGATCCCAGCCTGAATTGATGTGTAATCTCCACTACCGTCAATTGCTACATTTATCGTTTCGCTATAAATTATTCCTGATAAAAAAAGAAATACCCCACAGATTAATATTGTCTGCCACTTCATCATCCAATCCTCCGTTATTATTGATTTCAATATAGAATATGGCTAATTAAGTCAATTCCAGTTGCTTACTGCCATTTGATTAAAACCTGTCAACAGTTTTTATTTAAACCTGTCATCAAATAAATGAATAAATTAATAAAATCTTCTTTTTCTTTCAGAAAGATTGCACTCTAACAGGCATTTACTGGTGATGTAATTAAATTGAATATTATAATCTTCTACATAACATACGAAATATTTTCTTTTACTGCTTTTATTAATACTTCATTGACCTGATTTTCCTTATATATAGTCATAATCGTGTTGATTCAAATTATATGAATTATTATTGTTAGCTATTAATAACAGTAAGAATATATCTCCATCTGTTAACTAATCTATATGATATAAAAAAAATGACTGAAAATTAATTTTTTTTGCGTGGTGTTGTCCCACTTTGCCATTTTTGCGGACTATATATATAGGAAGAGTGATTTCTATATGCTGGTTCTTAGAAATCATTCATTTGAATTGGTGAGAGTAGTAACATAAAAGAGGTAAAATGAAATATTTACGGATTAGAATATTTCTGCTGATTACGGATTTCGGGTTCGGCTGACAGAATGACTTTGCTTATTTTGACAAATAAGCAATGAGTCAATTTACTTTCCATATTATCTGAGTACAAAATGTTGATGAGATGTAAAAATAAAAAACTAATATGGAGGAAATTATGAAAAGAATACTTTTTATAGTACTTATAGCCATTATAGGCATTTTGGTGGCAGAGGAAGCCTTTCCGATGCTGAACCTCGACGAAGTAAGCAGAGATTATCTGAGTGATTTTAAACTTACTAAAACAATCAATCTGGAAGGAATTGGTCATACCTGTGCAATAGCAAAGGATTCAGGTGACATGGTCGTTATGACCGAAACCGAGCAGAACTATCTATTGCATTATATTGACATTGATGGAAATATTCTGTGGGAAAAAGAGTATGAATTTCCAGAAGATGGAAATTACGGTTACAGAATGTATATATCGGATAATGGAGCTACAATCTCTGTGATAAGGGCTTATGGAGAGTCAGTAAAAACTTTTATTTTAGACCGTAATGGCAATGAGTTGTTTTCTAAAGTGGGGCGTCATCATTATTACCTGCCATCTAAAGATGGGCAATATATCACAAAAGTACCTGTTAGATGTAATGATAAAAACCAAAAGGGAAAATTGTTTACCAGAACTGGACAGGAACTGGAATATGACTTACCGGACGATATTGTAGCTAAGTATATTATCACAAGTTTTATTGAAAAAGATATATTCATTGCTTTGATCGCATATCGTAACTCTGAAGATCTTGTCAAAAGACTTGTCGGATACAATATAATTGGCTCTGATATAACACTATCCTGGCAAAGAGATATTAAGGTTCATGTTACAGATATGTCTTATACTTATCATATTAAGAGCAATAAAGATTATTTTGTAATTCGTAGTAATGATAAAAGGGCAAACGTAATATATATAATCGACCATAGTGGAGATATTTTGTTTGAATACAAGGAAGGCAGTGGAAGTTTTGGAATTACGCAAAACAACGATATTATTTTGAATCATTCAAGTCCAACAGATTTAAGAATGATTGATTTTGATACATTTTCTGAGATAAAATTAGGCGTTACTATTCAACGAAAAAAACAAGCAAATTTTATCGAAGATACTTATGAAATTGGTGAAAATTTATTTTTGTCAATGTATCGCACTGCTTATGAGTTGAAAACCCAGCAGCATTTAAATTACCAGAGTCTCATCTATAATGCCGAAAAGAAAAAACTGTTTTCTGCTGCACCTTATCTGGTATATATAGAAAAAGAGAATAGTAAAGATGTTATTGTTGGTATCGATCAATTTTCTGGGATAACTATAAATATTTTCAGAGGAGTGAAAAAATGAAACCTCTATTAGTAATATCGTTATTATCCCTTTCAATATCAATTCTTGCATATCAATGGCCGCTAAGTCAATCAAGTAACATGCAGGATACCATGACTTCAGCTTTTGGTGTAAGGCAATTAAGCAATGAATTTGATTTTCACAGAGGAATAGACTTACAGGCAGCACAGGATACTCCGGTATATCCCTGTCATTTGGGAGTTGCATATCGACATCTTAATACCGGATCTTCTGGGTTCTGGATTGAAATCCGTGGCACTGGTATGAGTTCTATTTATGCACATTTAAATAGTTTCTCTGTAGCGCACGAAGAAGAAATAACAGAGTGGGATACTGAAATAGGATTAAGTGGCATAACGGCAGGTCCAGATCCACCAGTAGCTCCACATTTACATTTGGGTATTTCTGATGAAAGTCCCTGGGATAGGGATAATGCTATCCATCCATTAAACCTGCTAAACTATGATGATGCTACTAATCCAACAGCACATCTTGAAGATGGACATAATTATCATGATTTTACAACAGAAATTATTGTAGCTGCTGATGAATTGGATATAGAATCATTTAGATTAGATTTTGACACGGAACAATATCCTGGTCAATGGGAAAGCGATACAACTTATGATATCAATTATGAAACGGGAGAAAATTTTCCGCAGGAACAAGAAATCGGTGTGCATGGCATTGTCAGTCCTTTGGAATCAAATGATGAACCATACGCCGATCATTGGAATCTGGAAATATGGGCGGATGATTTTTCACCGGATGGTTCACAGCATGTTCACTTCAGGATATATCGATATAACATAGAACTAGATATTAGATGTGTTCGTTTTACAATTGAATTTTTCCAAGCAAGTGGAGAAAGTCATACGACTGGCTTTTTACGACCTGATGATCCATCAGGAAACGATGAAGATCAAATTCTACCGATAGCAGATTTGTTTCCTAATTATCCTAATCCTTTCAACCCCCAAACAACGATCAGTTATCAAATATATGATACTGAAAAAAAATATCAATTGAAAATATCAAACATTAAAGGACAGTTAATTAGAAACTATTTTATCGAAACCAAGCCAGGTAAAGGTTGCCTTGTATGGGATGGAAGAAATTCAAATAATAAACCTGTAAGTAGCGGTATCTACTTGTATCGACTTGAAGCAGATAAGGAGATACTAAATACCAGAAAAATGACCTTGGTCAAATAGGAGGTAGAAATGAAAAAGAATTTTGTCATACTTATTATGATGTTTTGTATGGTTATATTTGCTAGCCAATTACATCAAAATAAATACAACGGCGGATATACAGATCCTGTGAAAATGAATCGTACATTATCTACTGAATTAATCATTTTAACAGTTGATTCTTTGGTTACTTATTTTGGAGATTTAGTAGAATTAAAAACTGAAGAAGGTTTTGTCACAGAAATAGTTACAACGTCAACTACGAGTGATTCCTGCTTTGGAATACGAAGCTGGTTAGCGGCTGAAAAACAAAGTAATCCTAGTTTCCAATACCTAATCATTGGTGGAGATGAAGACATAATTCCAACTTATCCTTTTTCCTGGAGTCACGCTGATACGACTGAAATATCTTCCTGTGATTTTTATTACAGCAATGTTCTATCTACTTGGCCAGATTCTGTTGATAATGTAATGGAGATTGATGTTGATAAAGACATATATGTTGGGAGATTACCAATACGAAATCACTATGAGATTCGTAGATACATAGATAAATATGAAAATTACCGCTATTATAATGTCGATTATACTGATCGATTTGAATTTATAGCAACAAATATTAGCGGATCTCCTGGTTCTGTTAATCCTGACGATGTTATTTCAGAAATAATGGATTTTGCCAGAGATTATGTTACCTGCGATTCATTGACTACTGCTGACTTGGTTGATACATTAAATGGGGCAGCTGAAGCTGTAATAGATGTATTGCAAGATCGCGATTATTCATTTTTATACATGATGTGTCATGGTATTGACAGATATGTAATCAATGACGATGAGTATGATAAAAATGATCCATGGTGGGTAAAAGGATTTACAAAACATCAGCAGAATATCACAATAATTGATCTTAGTGTTGAAGAAGGAGGGTGTCATTACAGTTATCAGGATGAGGAACCTCATGAAGGAGAGTGGCGATATTACTATACTTCACCAGAAACCAAGTACCGTCAATTGGAAGACGAACTACCTTCCACTTATGGAAATACATATATTGCTTGGATTTCTGCCTGTATGACAAGTGATATGCTTTACGATCTGGATTATTATCCGTGCCTGAGAGATTCTAATGGGCTGATTATAAAGAACCGCGATATATCAGGTGATCTGTTTGCGGTTTATACTGATTCCTTACCTACACCCGCTTATGAGGATGAGAACTGTATAGGTGAAGTTTTTTTTAATGATGTTGGCGGTCCAATAGCGCTTTATTCGTCATCATTTATTGATCTACCTTACAATACGGCTCCTTATATTGGAGAGTTTTTTGATCTTCAATTTGAAGATGACTATCACATATTAGGATACCTTTTGGATAGATGTTGGTTTAAAGATCATATAATTCAATATAGTAATAATCATAGATTGATCTACATTGGCTATACTTTATTTGGCGATCCGAGTATGGATGTCTGGTCGGCAAAGGCAAAACAACTAGTACTTAGTGAGAATATTATAGAGTCTCCTTTGGGGAGTAATCCGACATTTGAGGTTTATGACAGTGAGGGTAATACTGTAGAGGCACTTGTCTGCGTAATTGATGACGAAGGAGTGATCCAGGGAAAAGGAATGTCACCATATCATTATAACAATACAATTGATGATAACTGGATAATAACTGCTAATAAGGCAAATTATATTCAGGACAGAAGGGAATATGAGTACCTGAAATCTTATTCGACAGTACCTTATACTATGGATTTCGAGGATGGACTTGATAAGAATTGGCGGATATTCCCTGACAGCACTTATGGCAGAATAGAGATCACTACGGAGAATAATCCCTATAATGGTGACATGCACTTGACAATGGATTCTAATACTAATGGTCAAAATGCTGTCAACAGCGCTGAATTGCATTTGAATCTTACCGGAGAAACACGTCTTATTCTTGATTTTTACTGGAAAGAATTTGATGATGATACGCATACTGAAGATGGTGTATTCCTTTCAGATGATAACGGTGCTAATTTTACTAAAGTTTATTCTCTGGCTGGAGGCAGTGGTTGGGAGAATATAGTCCTGGACCTGGATTCATTGATAATAGCAAACAGCCTTGAATATAATAAGAATTTCATAATCAAATTTCAGCAGAAAGACAATAATCCGATAAGTAATGATGGTTTTGCTTTTGATGACATTAAAGTGTATTCACAATATGTAATTCCACCCTATAGTTGCGGATTTGAGAATGGATTTGATGATTATTGGTTTTCAGAATCCAGTAATGAGCATGGCAGAGTGCAGATTACAACTGATAACATCCCCTATTCCGGGCAGAAGCACATGACTATGGATGTGGATACAACTGGTTTTTATGCTTATAATAGGGCATTTTTGTATTTGAATCTGGAAGATAAGAGTGATGTGGAGCTTGCTTTTATGTTCAAGGATTTTGAAGATGAATATCAAAGTGGCGATGGGATATACTTTTCCGATAATGGTGGAACCAGTTTCAGGAAGGTGTATGATCTAAATGGTCCAGCTTTGACTGATAAGAAATGGGGTAAACATACACTCGATGTTGATGCCTTGGCTGCTAGTGCTTCGCTTGATCTGACGTCGCAGTTTGTGATTAAATTTCAGCAATATGATGATGAACCGATTTCCTATGCTGGTTTTGCTTTTGATGACATCAGTATTGAATGTTCAGGTCGAGGTAAATTTATACCTGATGAAGATATAGAAGTAGTAGATATAATCTTGAATAATTACCCAAATCCTTTTAATCCGGAGACCAGATTGACATTCAGCCTTACAGAAGAGATGGTGATAGACCTATCCATATACAATGTAAGAGGTCAACTTGTACGTAATCTTCTGGATACTAAAATGGATAAAGGCGATCATTCGGTACTATGGGATGGTAAAGACAATACCGGAGCTGTCTCATGTTCAGGTGTCTACTTTGTTCGACTGAAAAGTGATAAGCAAGTGGTAATGAAGAAACTGATGCTGCTGAAATAATCAAATCGGGAGCGAATATTTATATCCGCTCCCGGCTTAATAAAAAAGGATACTATTGTGAAAAATTTATGCCTTATCGTCCTGTGTCTGTCAGCTTTATCACTTGCTGGCACGGTAATTACCGGAACGATTGACGGTGACACTGTCTGGTCACCGGAAAATAATCCCTACGAAGTCTTTGACATCGTTACTATCACCGAAAATACAACACTGACTATTATGCCAGGTACGGAAGTTATTATGGATTCCAGGAGATTGATCTGCCACGATGACCGTGAAGCTTTCTTCTGGCAGCATTCACTGTCTCATCCGGGAACTTTCTACATCTATGGCAGAATAATAGCCTGCGGTACAGAGCAGGATAGCATCATATTTACCAGACCTCCCAATTCTCCCAATGAACTATGGGGGAATTTCTATATTTATCCCAATGCTCCTTTATGCATCTTTGAACATTGCATCATCAGTTACAGTTATCAATTCAACAGATTTATCGGCGATCCATCCGACGCCTGCATTCGGGCTGAAAACGGCAGAATTATTGTCCGCAACTGCCATTTTTATAATAACCAATGCCCTATAACTTCAGAGTATAATCCTGATAGTAATAATTCCATGCTCTGTGAGGTTACTAATAATCTCTTTGAACTATATAATAATGAGAATGACTATCTGGAAGGTAGAATAGTTTCTCAATGCAATTTATTTCAAGTTATTGAAGATGGCTTTCCTCCTCTATTTGCAGGAAATGTCTTCCGAAATCTACCTCGTGGAGGATATGGACTACCTTACTCAGTTTTTAATTCCTTTCACAATATCACAGGAGAAATTTCAGCTATTGCTTCTACTTACCGTCCTGCTTACTTTTACAAAAATAGTATTTTTTATTGTGGTTATCATGGACATAATATTCTGGAAATCAGATATCCAAGTAGTTATCAAGATCCCGTAAATTTAAACTATATCAAGAAAAACACATTCTCTAATCACAACTTTGCTAAACCTGAAGCAGTAAGTTTCTGGGATAATGCTTATGCCGAAATCTCTGATAATTATTTTGAAAATTACGATTTTCAGACAGATATGCACGCTTCAGGCAAGATATTCAATAATACCTTTAATAATACTCATGTGATCACTGACACACTTTTCCAGTTTAATAATAACCTGGTGTATAACGGAGGAAGTTTTTATAATCACAACCGACCCATTTCCAATAATGTCATTATTCTGGATGACTCAGATTTTGGCTATAGAACTGGTAGATTGCTGGAAAATTCCATCATTCTCACTTCTCAGGGTGAAATGGAGGAAACTATTTATATTGAATTGCCACCCGACACTCTCCGCAATTGTATAATTGACTTTGATATTGCTGACTATCCTTCTATCATTGATGGAGGAAATAATATCGTTATTACCCCTGAGCAGATTAACGAAGTTTTCGTTGATTTCGCCAATGACGATTTCCATCTTACAACCGGCAGCCCTGCCATTGATGCCGGTTACGATGCTCCCGGATATGAATATGTTCCCTTT
This sequence comes from uncultured Candidatus Cloacimonadota bacterium, assembly GCA_964485055.1. Taxonomy (GTDB): domain Bacteria; phylum Cloacimonadota; class Cloacimonadia; order Cloacimonadales; family TCS61; genus Stygibacter. The sequence continues at coordinate 1,600 of CAZAHZ010000005.1, read as the reverse complement.
GATCTTGATGGCAAAATCAGGCAATGGAGCGGTATCCCAGGCAACGATGCCATTATTGACATCGGCGTCTATGAATACGGCAGCCCCGAACTCGGTGAAATCATGGTCAACACCTATGATGCCGAAAGCCAGGATATTGTTAATTATGTTCTACTGATCTTCAATGATGATCCCTCAGATTTCGAGTTTACCGATAATTTTGGCTTTGCCATCATTCAAAGACCGGCTGGGATATATCAGGTTCAGGCTCAGCGAATGCTTTATGAAGATACCTGGGCAGGTGAAGTGGAATTTATCTCCGGCGGAAGCGGTGACCTCTTTATCCCCATGACTCCTGTTTACTATTTATCTGACGATGAGAACACCATAAACGGCATCAAATCCGTCCATTCCATCAAGAATTATCCCAATCCCTTCAATCCTTCCACAACTATATCATTTACCCTCACTGAAGCACAAAATGTGCAGTTGACTATCTACAATATCAAAGGTCAACGCGTCCGTTCATTCAACATTCATCCCGATAAAATCGGGACAAAATTCAAAATTAACAAAGTGTTTTGGGATGGAAAGGATGATATTGGCAGGGAAATGCCTTGTGGAGTTTACCTGTATAGATTATCTGGTGGAAATAATAATGAAACTGGTAGAATGGTGATGATAAAATGAGAATATATGAATAATTTAATACAAAATGTAATATTTGCTTGACGTAAATAAAATATAATTAGAGATTGTCTCATGAGTAATGGGATACTTCGTATAATTGATGTGTGATTAAGGGCAGGCAGGGATGGACGATATAGTGTATAATTAAATGGTGAGTTATAGTTTAACAAGGAGTTTAGCAATGAAAAGAATTCATTGGTTTTTATTTATGATCATTTTACTTTGTTGGAGATTATTAGAAGCAATAGAAGTGGAAGGCGTGATCGGATCGGATACGGTATGGTCACCGGAAAATAACCCCTATCAAGTGATCGATGATATTGAAGTCCCCGAAAGTATTACATTGACGATTGAACCCGGAGTTCGCGTGGAATTTATGGATAATTATGATCTTATAGTTTATGGAACTCTTTCATCAGAGGGAACTGAAAGCGATTCGATATATTACACATCCAGAGAACCTGAACCGGAAATTGGAAATTCAGGTACAATATTGATAAGAGGAGAGTCAGCATCTGGCAGCATTGTTTCTTATTCTGTGATAGAATATGCTGTATATGGATTAAGATGTGGATTAGGGTCAACTCCCTTAATAACTCATTGCCTATTTAGAAATAATGACATAGCATTGAGTTCCTCTCTTTCACAACCGAGATTCAACTATAATAATATCATTGATAATAATTGCGGACTTATATGCAATAATTGTAATCCTATAATTAGTAACAATCTAATATATAATAACCAGGGAGGAATAAGCTGCTATAATAATTCTTCTCTATTAATCAGTAAAAATTCATTTATCAATAATCTATCGGGAATAACATGCACAGATAATGCCAATCCTTCAATAGTAAATAACATAATATATGGAAATGAAACAGGGATAAATTTATATGATTCATCAATACCTTCTTCAGTAGAATACAAC
>CAZAHZ010000004.1:26758-29828 GCA_964485055.1 uncultured Candidatus Cloacimonadota bacterium | reverse complement strand
CAATTATATTCTTCTGCGTCCTTTGCTCCTTTGCGTCCTTTGCGTTGAAAATCTTTGCGTTAAAATATTATCTTTTCTTCAACCTCGGTATTACCCGCATATCTTTTTCTCCCCTGCCTCGTCTTAGTATTTTACGGAAAAAATAGATATAGCTCTTCCGGCAGCGTGCCGAGAGCAGGAACTGACATTTTTTCTTCTCTGCTCTTTTTTTCAACTGGTTTATTAAATATAGGTCTAACTGCGGAAATCTGGCTTTAAACCGCTGACTTTCCGCTTCTTTGATCGTCAACTGCAGCAGATCCTGCAAATCCATCCCCGTCTCGATCAGCAAAAGACTGACGTAGAAATAGTACTTTTCCTTTTCTGTCCTGCCAAATCCCCAGAAAAACCAGGCAAGAAATTCCTTATCCTGCCGGAGCTGCTCTTCATTCTTCTTTTCCATAATATCACTCCTGCATAAATAAAATTGAGGGACCAAAAAAAAACTTTGACATTGAAACATATTTCATTAACTTATAAATATCCAAATATTTATAGTCATCGGGCGCCCCCCTGCGCCCGGTGACACTTTCCATTTCATGCCCGTGTAATAGCGATAGTATCGGCTTCAATAACGATAACTCCTTCCTGACAGCATGGCTCTCGCCAGGCTTCATCTGTCAGTAATAAAGCTAAACCTCGATTTTTTGCTAAGATCATTAAACGTGCTTCATCAAAACTCAGTCTGCCGGATTGAAGATGGAGCTGAGCCGCTGCTTCCAATTCTGCTTCGCTCATCTCCGCTAAATATTCAATCCGGCATCCTTGCCCACATTGCTTGATATCTCCTGGATCAATAAGCTTTTCGCGGAGATAAAAGCAGGGAAGATGCAGCACGTGATCAAAAGGTACCGGTTCTGCAAGATACCTTTGGGAACGAATTACTACATCATTTACTAGCACTTTTCCTCTCCTAATTTGTAAAAAGAGAAAGAATTTCCTCTGTCCTCGCATAAGATATATTATGCTCAAGAGCTGCCCTTGACAGCAGCCTCCAATAGTAACGGCTCTGCTCATGGCATGTATAGGGTACTGCCGGTAAAGTTTCTGCCTTGTTCAATTTGCCTACCCAGTAACGCACCTTTGACTCCTGGATCATGCCCGCTTCTCTGAGATGTTCCAGTATTGACCGGCGACTGAGCCCAAAAAATAATCTCATCAACTCCAGCATGTTCATTGTCAAAAATCCGTCCGGCGGAAAATATTTTTTCAGAAGTTCAACTGGCAGCAATAAGTACCGGGCAAAAGAACTTACTTTGTCCTGCGAAAATAACTCTGCACTGTTATGCAATAATACAATCCCTAATCCTTCTGCCAATGCTCTTCGTTTGGCAATGCTTTCCAGATCATCAGCAATTCCCACTACATACCGTTCTCCAATCTTTAGCACCAGGCTTTCAAATTCCGGCTCTACCTCTCGTCCAGCTTCTCCATCTGCGATATTTCTCTTCCCATTTTCCTGGCTCTCGGCTCGTATTTCTATCACCAGGATACCTGATCTTTCCAAAATCTCCGTCACACTATCCAGATTTATGGCATCCGGACAAAATCTACTGCGAACTTTTATGGCTGTCTGTTCATTGCCTGACCACACTGATAAAGCTTCCGACTGCCATTCGGTTTTCGTGTCCTTTTCCAGTTTCTCGATCAATTCATAATTATCTCGAATTATTAACAATAACCTCCTTTGGATTGTTTCGCTTATCCGCTGTTTGCGTCCCTGCGGCAGGATTTCGATTGATTGCTCATTCTGCCTACTCAAAAAGTAGCTCATAGGCAAGCCGTAATTTGTGGCTAATCTCTGTAGAACTTTGGTGGATATCTTCCTGCCTCGTTCTATCTCGGAAAGCCAGCTCAGGGATATATCCATACCCCCTGCTGCCTTCTCCAGCGTTAATCCCTTTCTGAGACGTGCTTCCTTGATCCTTGCCAGATTTATTGCCGCCACACATACCTCCCGGTAAAACTCATAAAAAATATCATTTTCTTGATTCTCCCTTTCTTCTTTCCTTAACTGATATCTTGATCATTGTTCTTCTCAGATCCTTCTCAGCTCTTTTTCACGATCATGCGAATAACCTGCCTGCCACCGGGATCTTAAATTTACAAAACATACAATATCTCCTCTCTTCCATTGTTCCTCCTAAGGTTTATTATGATGCCAGCAGGCACCTGATATTAAAATAAACTGAATTTGCAAATACGCAACTTTTTTACACTAAATATAGCATATTTATTTTACAAATGATCTAACTCCATACAAAATTACTAATTACGAATGATTCATGCCCTTTCCTGCTTAGATATTACCGTATCTGCTTTATTTATAATATAATTAGACTATTTTATGTTACCACTAAACCCATTACATTTTATCTTAATTAAATAAATAAAATAAAATATTGCCATCAAGCAAAACAATTTATCATGTACTTGATAGACTCGCATTTTTGACTGAAAATTACACTATTCACCACTTTCCGCCTCCCAGCTCTAACGCCAAGGAAGAGGAAGCGACGGAAAGAGGGGGAGAAGGGGAAAGGGGGAGAAATTGAATATTTAAACGCAAAGGACGCAAAGGAGCAAAGGACGCAAAGAATATAATTCAATTACTGATTATAGTTAAAAAAACGGCAGATTAACTACTCCTTTTCTCATCTTCTTATTTCACACCCTCTCAGTTTCACATTATCATGGATAATGTACTCCTAAACTGCTGGGATTTTTAGTAGCTTATTATTAACTGGAATAATGGAATATATCACGATGTTTAGGAGTACATTAAGCGCCTTAATGTGATTTGTTTAAAGGGAATTAAATTTTGGATGTGAGAATTGCCATTTTACCGAAAACTTTGTTTTCGCACATTATCACGGATAATGTACTCCCAGACATCTCTTCCTCTTCCCCCCCCCTTTTTCTCGTCCTTTGCGTTAAAAATCTTCTCTTTGCGTTAATAATTTCCACCCCGAAGCCGCCGGAATATATCAGTCATCGAGTTATAATTGTTCATAGCTTCATAGTACCCCAT
>CAZAHZ010000004.1:0-26658 GCA_964485055.1 uncultured Candidatus Cloacimonadota bacterium | reverse complement strand
CAATTATATTCTTCTGCGTCCTTTGCTCCTTTGCGCCCTTTGCGTTGAAAATCTTCTCTTTGCGTTAATAATTTCCACCCCGAAACTGCCGGAATATATCAGTCATCGAGTTATAATTGTTCATAGCTTCATAGTACCCCATTACTTGCGCTATCAATTATATTCTTCTGCGTCCTTTGCTCCTTTGCGCCCTTTGCGTTGAAAATCTTAGCGTTTAAATATTCAGGCATTCCCGCAATCATTTTGAAGGTAAAAAAAGCGGGCAGACCTGGAGGTCTGCCCCTGAATTTATTTCACAAATAATATTATCTGTGATTTTCTATTAGATCAATGTATTCCGTGTTCCTTCTTATTCTTCAAGCGCTCTAATTGATAATTCTTCGACTGGGAAAATGTTGATGATACCGACCACATATTGCATGATGAGTCCGGCATCATAGGCAGAGACTTCACCATTGCCGTCAACGTCAGCGACAATTTCGGGGAAGGGGTCAATTCCTGTAGGGATGCCAACCACAAACTGCAAAGTAAGTGAGGCATCATAGGCATCAACTATATCAGAGCTGTCAACATCGCCGTAGGTGATATTAGTTCCAGCTTCCTGAGAAACTGTAACAGTGTAAATCTCGTTAGCACCAGAAACGGTGAAATTATTTGTTCTTGGTATGGTAATCGGGTTATCGGTAACAGAGACCGAGAGCACGGCATCGCCGGAACCGCTAAGCGGTGCAACAGAACACCAGGTGCTGTTATTGCTGACAGTCCAGTTTACATTAGAGGAAACATTAACAAACTGTTGTCCGGCGTAGGGATCAAATTGAAGGGCAAGAGGTTCAACGATGAGATAGGGAATACCGAGATAATCAATTTCCGAAGCAGAAGCCCAGATATTATCATATTCATTAGATTCAGCGATGGCGTTATTGACGTCAATGTAGAAGAAAATCCAGTAATCATCGGCAGGCACTTCAGTATCTTCAAGATCAATATTGAACGTGCTGGAAACGGAAGCATCAGGCTGAAGGATTTGACTGACCGTAGTGTAGCCGAGGATGTAGTTATCATCGAGTGTGGTGACATCAAAATCGGCAGAGAGAATATATCCGATATCAAAATAATCGCTGGTGGGTTCATTGCCGTCATTAATAATATTAGCAATTATCTGTAACTGGGAAGTACCAGGAGTAGAGGGATATGTAAAAGAAGACTGATCGCCGTAAGTGAGGTTGGTGGTGCCAAAGGAAATCGTGCTGGCAGTAACTGCAAGATTATCGTCTTCATTATATTCATCTATGTCATTATTATTATCTATATAGAACATGACGTAATAATCACCTTCAGGCAGGTCACCAACGCCGGGAATATTGACTGTATCGAGGTTAGTGATCAATTCAGCGGCATAAGTCTCACCGGCGAGAATATCTTCCGTGATAGTAACCTCATCAAGCTGATAATTATCATCAGTTGTAGTATATTCGGCATCAGAAGAAAGCAGGAGATCAACATTGAAGGTATCTTCCACATCTACATTGCTGTCATTATAGACTTCGTAAGCAATGCGAAGGTTGTGAGGTTCAATTGTGGAGTAATTATAAGGATATTCAATAGTGCTGCCTTCGCCATAAGTGAGGTTGGGGACAGTATTATAGATACTGATATTATCGAGATATACACCACCGGAGAATTCCATGTCATCAGACTCAAAATCAAAATAATAAGCGAAGTTGGTCATATCCTCCAGCTCATACTGGAAATCAATCCAGGGCTGGAATCCGTTATATTCGGAGATAAGCATCCAATCGGTGGCTGGATAATCAATGGCATACACTCGGCACCAGTCGCCTTCACCGGTAGGGTCTGCGGCATAAGCTGACCACCACTCAAAGATAAGTTCTTCAGCCACAGTGACATCAATGGTCTGCAAGCGGGCAAAATAAGTCCATATCCAGTTAGTATAAGCCGTACAGGGATCGGGCGGATCATCGTACCAGCCATCATCATAGAGATCAGCACAGCACCAGAGCGATTGTTCACCTTCATAAGAGGCACAATCAACAATACCCCAGCAGATATTACGGATAATGATATGAGGCTGATCAACCCAGCCATCAATTTCATATTCATTGCCAAGGTCTTCTTCAAAGCCCTGTTCATAGATCAATTGTCTGTTTTCGGGTCTGGAATTTTCCGGTTTGGCAGTTGCATCATAATCGAGCAACTGATAGGAAATCTGTAATTGCTGGACATAAAGAGCCGGTAGCATTACATTGATATGGTCAAAAGGGTATGCAGCGGGGATTTTGACGCTGTAATCGGCAAGGACAGTTCGAGAGTCAGCATTAAGATCAATTTTGAGCAGCTTGTATCCGCCAGTATTAGTTCCTTCCGATTTGAGATTACGCAGATAAGTTTTGATATCCTTCATAGAAGGAGAGATGAAGTATTCGTTCATGCCGTAGTTACGCGTCCAGATGAGACCATCAAAGCTGACGCATTCAGCATTATGAAGCAGATAGGGAGTTTCTTGTCTTTTTTGCATATCAGCATAGCTGGAAAGAGCCTGCTCGGATAATAGCGGAAGGATGATCAGTAAAATAAAACTAAAAACCACAATACATTTTTTCATATAACCTCCTACGTAACCGTAGAGTAATTTTTTATATTAATTTCGAATAGGGGTAAATCCAGTCAAGGAATAAATGAGTGAGAAGTGAATAGTGAGACGTGAGACGGAGGAATTGAAGATAAGAAAGTGAGAAGATAAGAGGATGAGAGGGTGTGAAAGGGAAAGAGGAACTTTACAGGGAGGGAATTAGAAGGTTTATAGTTAACTTTGTACTATTAAACTTATTTGATTATTTCAGGAGGGCGGAGAGGAGGATTTTGAAGGCGATGATGATGAGAATTGAACCTCCGAATATTTCGGCATAACTGCGGAGGAGGCAGCCGGAGAGTTTTCCGGCATATACGCCAATAATGGAGGTGAGGAACGTGACAATCCCGATGATAATGACGGGTAGAATGATATTGATATTCATAAGGCTGAAACTGAGACCGACAGAGAAGGCATCAATGCTGGTGGCAATAGCGAGGGCAAACAGCGTTTTATGGCAAGTAAAATCTTTGGGAATAGCCTCGCAGGAACTTCTGGAGTCAGTAATCATTTTTATGCCGATGAAGGCAAGAATGATGAAAGCGAGCCAATGCTGGAAAGAATTGATCACGGAGGCGAATGAGGAGCCGAGCAGCCAGCCGGCAAGAGGCATGATCGCCTGGAAAAAGCCAAAATAGAGGGCAATCCGGAAGGCATGACGAAGGTGTTTCTCCCTGATGGTGATGCCGGCAGAGATGGAAACCGCAAAGGCATCCATCGCCAGTCCCAGAGCAATGAGTATTATAGAAATGATGTCCATATAAAAAAAATAGGGGATTGCCATGGCAATCCCCGAATATATTTAGAACTCTTTTAAGAGATTTGAGGCGATAATATTTCTCTGCACCTGGTTAGTACCTTCATAGATTTGAGTAATTTTGGCATCTCTCATCATTTTTTCGACGGGATATTCCTTCATATAACCGGAACCGCCGAGGATTTGAACGGCATCCACCGTTACCTTCATTGCCATATCACTGGCAAAGACCTTGCACATGGCAGATTCTTTGGCGAATCTCTTGTAGCCACTATCAATCATCCGGGCAGTCTGAAAGATCAGAGCACGGGCAGCTTCAATCTGAGTAGCCATATCGGCAAGCATGAACTGGATAGCCTGGAAAGAAGCGATAGGTTTACCGAACTGTTTGCGTTGTTTGGCGAACCGGGCAGCTTCTTCATAAGCACCCTGGGCAATACCGACCGCCTGTGAGCCAACCATTGGTCTGGAGGAATCAAAGGTTTTCATGGCAGTCATAAAGCCAGTGCCTTCGCGTCCTATCATATATTCAGCCGGAACCCTGACATTATCCATGATCAATTCGGTGGTAGAGGAGCCACGAATACCAAGTTTTTCTTCTTTTTTACCAAAGCTGAAGCCGGGCATGTTTTTTTCGAGAATGAAGCAGGAAGCGCCACGGGGACCTTTTTCTTTATTTGTCATAGCAAAAATTGAATATATATCAGCTTCACCTCCGCCTGTGATCCATTGTTTGGTGCCATTGAGAATATAACTATCTCCATCTTTTACGGCAGTGGTTTCAATGCCTCCGGCATCAGAGCCGGCATTGGCTTCAGTAAGTGCAAAAGCCGCGAGTTTTTCACCTGAAGCAATGAGAGGCAACCACTTTTGCTTCTGCTCTTCGGAGCCTGCTAGGAGTATGGGATCCATACCCAGACCTGAGCCGCCAAAAGCAAGAGCAATCCCGGCACAGACGCGGCTCAGCTCTTCCATCACTATGGTCAGATCTACGATTTTACCGCTGATCCCACCATATTCCTCAGGAACTAACACGGCAAAGAGGTCAGTTTGACGGAAAACATCTACAATTTCATGAGGAAATTTGCCATCTTCATCATATTTAGCTCTAACCGGCTTTATTTTTTCTTCAGCAATCTTTCTTGCCAGTTCTTTCAGTTCTAACTGTTCTTCAGTTAAAAAATAATCCATATAATCCTCCGATACTAATTTCTGAAAGCGGTTCACCAAAGTTTGTGAGGGGAATTTAGTCAAGGGATTAGTAACTGGAGACTGGGGAAGAAGTGAATAGTTAGACGTGAGAAGGAACTTGGCTGGGGAATGGGGAGCCCTTTACTGAAAACTGGGGTTTTCAGTAAAGGGGTAGGAGGTAAAATTTTATATTTTTAATTTTTCATTTACTAATTTCATTAATCTGTATATCTGTATAGGGTGATGGTTTGAGTAACAGAAATATCAGTTTCGGGGATATTTGCCGTGATTGAGGCTGTTGTCATGCCGGGAGGAACAGGCAATGGCGGGGGGCACTCGTATTTGTGGAACACAACGTATTTAGAGAGTCTTCCGAGATCACCTTCATACCAGCCGGTAAAACCATCATCATCATCACCATCTTCATTAATGCCATCCCAGTTAAAAGCCTGCAAGATAGCGGGATCGGTGATGTCAGCCAGGACTGGATGGATGTTTTCATCAGTAGGATCACCTAACGAGGTTGTAAAAAATATTCTCTGGTTACTTATCGGGTTTTCCTGTCCATCATGTACAGTTACACGGCACTGAGTCATTTTGTCTTCTTCATCACCAGGTGTGATCCAGTCAACATGAGCGGGTGTGCAGATCATAGTGATTCCGGCAAACTGGAGGGGTAAATTGATATTTTCAGTATAACAAACTCCACCGCCAACATCAACATTTAAGGTAACGGTTTCATTAGTATAGGTGCCATCATATAAGATATACGCGAAGGCAGTGCCTTCGACAATTTCTCCACTGGCATTTTCATTTCCAACATAACAATCAGCCCAGATCAAAGAGGCATAATCAGGTTCGGGATCAAGATAGAAATATGCAGCAGTTCCTGCAGCAACAGGATTATCCCATGCATCCGTGATATATGCAGCGATCTGAACCTGCCAAATACCATCACCGATACTTTCGCCACTGTCAATTCCACCCATGGAGATACTACAAAAAGCGGGAGCACCAGCCAGCACCAGGATATTGGGATTATAAGCAGCAATCATTTCTCCGGTTTGCGTTCTGCACCATGCCATGATATCCACGTAACCCGCAGTATCACCACTATTAAGAGTTACTGAGGCAATACCATTTGATGAAATTGCGCTGGTGGAATCAGCCAGATCATAGACCACAGAATTGAGATTACAGCCTTCCGGCAAGACCAGGAATTTGAACCAGATTTCGCGTGGATCGTAGATCAGATCACCGTTCAGGTCAAACAGGTAAACTTCAATATCATAAGAATTATCGTGGACATACATGACTATCTGATCCTGATTAACAAACTGAATGGAATTTATCTCACTGGAAATAACATTAATTGAAGTGAAAGCAGAAGCTAAATCAACGCTGGCTGTAATCTGGGCGACACCAGTCTGAGTTCCTGCTAAAAAGGTTGATACTGCAATGCCATCTTCTGAAACCGGTATGGGACTGGTAACTGACCCCAGATCACATTCAAAAGTTACATCACAGTCATAACCAGCCGGATTTCCAAAGCTGTCAAAGATGTAAGCCCAGATGAATAGATTTTCAGGACTGTTAACTGGAATCACAGATTGAATTTCATCATCGGCATTTTTAGGGATCAAGGTTATTTGGGAAGGTCTTCCGGCAAGGATCGTCAGGTCTGCAGAGTCTGTGAGCATTGTACCTGCACCATCAGCATCAATTTCGGCAGTGACACTGCTGATGCCAACTTGTGTGCCGGTATTCAGGAATGCTGTGGCAATACCATTTATTGTAATTGAAGTAATAGTATTTCCCAGATCAGCAGCATTGCTCTCGCTTGCCTGGAAATATCCTAAATCAGTATAAAAAGTAATTGCTGTGCTATCGGGCACTATGCCAAGAATATTAAGAGCAGAGGCTTGAATGATGCGGACAGTATCAACAATTGCCGTATGATCGCCAATCTCCAGGGAAAGGTCTGTTACTTGAGGATAGGGGGCAATAACCACAGTTACCGAAGCTTCGGCAAATCCGACAAAAGCATTAATATGAGCTGTTCCTGCTATACCGGCGGCAGAGAAAACGGTGTTTGCCAGACCACTGGAATCAGTGGTCACATTAGTGATAATACTGCCAATATCAGTATCGAAATAGACGTGTTCATCCGGGATTGGAAATCCGGATTGATCTTTTACTGAAACTTCAATTTCACTGGAAGTGATCCCGTATTCAGGATAAATCGTATCAGGTAGAGCCATAATCCAGGCAATGGTAAGATGGGGATCAGCCCTGATCTCAATTGTACGGCACTCAGGCTGGTCACTCGAGATATTCGCACATATATATGCCGTGCCGGGAATCCCGTCATCATTGAACACATTAAGTGCAATACCATTTTCATCGGTATATACTATATCCTGAATAGATCCTGAATCAGCTTCAAATGAGACTTCGACGCCTTGAGCGGGTGCACCGTCCCATGTTTCTATAGTCACACTAACCTCGGAATAAGTGGCTTCATTATTATCAGCAAAAATGTGATCAGGATATATGGTCATTGCGATGATCTTATTACCATTTGAGTTATCAGCTTCTTTTGAGCAACCTGGTAACAGGATAAACAACGGGATAATAACAGCCAAAAGAATTATAATTTTCATCGTCCTCTCCTTCTCGTTTTGTTTTGATGAGATACATATTCTATGAAGACAGGCAGTATTTTAATAATCATATTGTCAAGTATAATTTACGTAAGCGAAAATAAAAATAGTGAGTAGGGATTAGTGACTGGTGACTGGGGAAGAATTGAATAGTGAGAAGGAACCTGGCTGGGGAATAGGGAGCGAGGGGGGAAGGAATTGAAGATGAGAAGATGCGAGAGGATGTTTGGGAGTACATTATCCGTGATAATGTGCGAAAACGGTAGTTTTCGAAAGAAAATTTAAGAGAAGACATGAGACGTTAGAAGTAAGTAGTGAGAAGGAACCTGGCTGGGAATGGGGAACCCTTTACTGAAAACTGGAGTTTTCAGTAAAGGGGTAGGAGGGAAAATTTTATGTTTTTAATTTTTCATTTATTAATTTCATTAATCTGTGTACCTGTATAAGGTGACAGTTTGAGTAGTGGAAACATTTGTACCGAAGATATAAGCATTTATCGAGGCAGTGGTGGTGCCGGGAGGAGATGGGAGAGGAGGTGGGCACTCGTATTTGTGGAACACAACGTATTTATAGAGTCTTCCGAGTTCACCTTCATACCAGCCGGTAAAACCGTCATCTTCATCACCATCTTCATTGATGTCATCCCAGTCAAAAGCTGCGAGAATGAGTGGATCGGTGATATCTTCCAGCACAGGATGGATGTCCTGATCAGTGGGAGAGCCAAGAGAAGTTGTGAAGAGAATTCTCTGGTTGCTGACCGGATTTTGCTGACCATCATTAACAGAAATCCGGCATTGAGACCTTTTATCTTCCTGGTCACCAGCAACGGTCCATTCCAAATGAGTTGGAACGCAGATCATATTGATCTCGCCAAATTGAAGGGGCAAAACCATATCTTCCTCAAAAGGAATTTCAGAACCAAAATCAATCTTCAATGTAACAGTTTCATTAGTGTAGGTGCCATCAAATATTATATATGAGAAAGCAGTGCCTTCTAATGTATCTCCATTAGCATTCTCATTCCCCACAAAAGCAGCAGGTTCAAAAATTGAAGCATACTCCGGTAGTGGATCAAGATAGAAATACGCCATAATCCCATCGGCAACAGGATTATTCCATTCATCAGAAATGAAGGCAGAAATCTGGGCTTTCCATAAACCATTCCCGATATCCTCAGCGCTGTCAATTCCGCTCATGGAAATTTCGCATAGTGCTGGAGCACCTGGCAGCACAAAGATATTAGATTTTGTATCCGAGATAATTTCATCCGCCAGCGTTCTGCACCAGGCTTTGATGACGATATTGCCTGAGACAGTTCCGCTATTAACCGTGACGGATGCTGTCCCGCCTGCTGATATAGTACTGGTGGAATCCGCGAGGTTATAGACCTCAGAATTAATATTACTGCCATCGGGACGGACCAGGAACTTGAACCAGACTTCTGTGGGGTCTTCAAATATGCTGCCATTAATATCCAACAGGTTAACCGCAATATCAGCAAAATCAGGGAAACCGTTCTGAACGTAAATATTGATCTGCTGGAGATCAGCAAACTGAATGGAATTAACTTCACATAACAAGACATTGACGAGAGCAGAAGCAGAAGCATTTCCAGCACTGGCAGTTATTTCAGCAACACCAGGTATTGGACCCGGAGAAAAGGGAGAAACCGCAATACCGCCGTCGGTTACACAAACTGGACTTTCAATAGTCCCCAGATCAGTTTCAAAATTTATTTCATAGTCATTACTTATGGGATTACCGAAGCTGTCCTGGATATACGCCCAGATATAAAGGTTTTGAGGACTGTCCACGAGAATATAATCCTGAGGTTCATCACTGGCATTCCTCGGGATCAGGGTCATCTGAGCAGGTTCACCAGATATGATCAGCATTTGAGCAGAATCCTGCAGCATTGTACCATTGCCATCAGCATCAATTTCAGCAGTAATTGTATTCATGCCGGCTTGCGTGCCAGCATTCAAAAATACACTGGCGGTTCCATTTAATGTAGTTGCCGAAACAGAGGTTCCCAGGAATGTATTATCCTCTTCACTTGGCTGGAAATAGCCCAGCAGGGTTTCAAAAATAATAATCCTTCCATCTGATACATAACCGATGTCATTACCGGCAGAGGCTTCAATAGGGCGTACGGAATTGACGGTCAGGGAATTTTCACCAATATCGAGAGTAATATTCGAGACTGCCGGCTGGTTCAAAATGACAACATTAATTGTGGTGTCAGCAATATCGGCAAAGGCATCAATTTGAGCAGTGCCGATAACACCGGCATCCCAGAAAGTGGTTACAGCAACACCATTGGAATCAGTAACAGCAGGAGTGATGATATCACCAATATCAGTATAAAAATAAACATACTCATCAACCGCAGGCAAGCCATCCTGATTTTTTAACACAACTTCAATTTCACTAAAAGTGATGCCATTATCCAGATATATGGTATCCGGAGTAGCAGAAATGCTATCAAAAAACAGATATTTAAAAGAAGTGATATTAATAGAGTCACATATAACCTGGTTTTCCAAGCCATCAATAAAAGCAGCAATATGAGCGACTCCAATAATGCCATCATCAAAAAAAGTATTGAGAGCAACACCATTATCATCGGTATAAACTCTATCCTGAATAATCCCTAAATCAGCAGTAAACGAGACCGGGATACTCTGAACAGGAAAGCCCAGGCTATCCACAATCGTAACTCTGACAACAGCATAAGTTAATTCATTGTTATCAGCATAGAGCGAATCCGGATTAATGGTAAGCGAAGCAATCTGACAAATCGGTAATATATCAATAAAAGTAAACATAGCCTGACTCTCATTAGCATTAAGATACGCCGAAATATTGGCAATACCAACATGCCCATCATCATTTAGCTCCGAAACTGCAATTCCGTTTTCATCCGTATTGACTTGAGCAATAATAGAGCCTAAATCTGTCTCGAAGTTAACAGGAACTCCCTGAGCTGCATCTCCATTTTCATTTACTATAATCACTCTGACATCGGCGTGAGTGAGGGCATTGTTATCTGCAAAGAGATACTCAGGAATTACTGTCAAAGATGTGATTTCGTAAACCATGTCGTTCCCTTCATCGGAAGAACAACCTGAAAACAACAGAATTGCAGCAAATATGGAAATACGAATAATAAAACTGGCATTAACAGGTTTCATTATTTACTCCTTAACATTTCATTTATCTTGCATAACCTATCTGGTCAAGGGGTAAATTAATCGGGCATTTTGTCAAGTAAAATAGACGTGGAGTAGTAAGAAGTGAAGAGGATTAGTAGAATAAGCTGAGATATGTGCCGGTCATCCAGTCACCAGCGAGAGTATGGATCAGTGCGCCAATAATAAGGAAGGGACCGAAGGGAATTTCTTTGCTTCTATCTCTCCCGGAGATGAGTACAACCACAATAGCGATGGCAGCAGAAATAAAAATAGTGAAAAGCACGCCATAAATACCAAGAAAAGCACCTATAGTTGCGATATATTTGATGTCACCACCACCTAAAGCTTCTTTTCTGAGAGAGTGACTGACTGCCAGAGCCAGTAGATAGAAGAAAGTGAAACCAATGGCAGCACCGATGAGAGCCTTAAAAATCGTAATGTCGGTCTGCGGGATCAGAGAAATCACCAGACCAGTAACAAGCAGGGGTAAGGAAAGTCTATCAGGGATGATCTTATTATAGAAATCTATAAAGAAAATAATGATTCCCACACTATAAAAGATAATATACTTGGCAAATACCCAATTGAAACTGTTACCGAAACGCCAGAAAAGCAACATCCAGACAATAGGGGTGATCAATTCAACCAGCAGGTAATTAATCTTGATACCATTTCCACAATAGTGGCATTTTCCCCGCAGCATAAGGAAGCTTAAAATGGGAATATTATGCCAGGGCTTAATGAACTGATGACAATGAGGACATTGAGAGCGGGGAGTGATAATTGACTGATGCAGAGGCATCCGCCAGATACAGACATTAAAGAAACTGCCAAAAGCGGCACCAGTAATAAATATAAAGAAATAAATAAAAGCCATTATTCCACCATAAAGAAAACGCTCGGGTCTGGCTGACCCGAGCATCTAATGTTAACCAGTATTCTGCCTGGATTACTTTGCGCCAGAAGCGATAGCATTTCCAAGATTGAATATTGGCAGATAAATAATAATTACTATTGTACCAACCACAGCCGCCATAAGAACGATAAGAAGTGGTTCAATCAGTGATGACAGTCTGTCAATAACAGAGTCTACAATTTTTTCATAGAATTCGGCTGCTTTTGCCAGCAGTCTGTCCATATCACCAGTTTCTTCACCAGTCGCCACAAGCTGCAGTAAAGTGGACGGGAAAACTCCCGTTCTTTTGAGAGCTCCGGCAACGGTGTAACCTTCCTTAACATAATTCCTCGCATCGGCAACCGCTTTTTCCACAACTGCATTCTGAACAACATCCTGACTAAGTTCCAGTGTATCCATAATTGGTACACCAGCCGTCATCAGGATACTAAATGTTCTGGCAAACTTACTGAGAATGGAGTTTTTCAACATTCCGCCCATCACCGGAATATGCAGGATCAATCTATCAATAATTAACCTGCCCCGGTCACTGAGATAAGTGAGAAATACTCCCATTACAATTGCCAGAATGATCAGAAAGAAATAGAAGAGGTTAGCACCAATCCAGTCCGCAACAAAGATAGCAACCTGAGTAGGAACAGGTAAATCAGCATTAAAACTCTCATAAACTCTGGCGAACATAGGGATGATAAAATAGAATAAGATAAAAGACACAAAGATGAGAAATACAAGAATAAATACTGGATATGTTAGAGCTGAAGTTACCTTACGCTTTGTATCTTCGAGTTTTTCCAGATAAATAGCAAGTTCGTCAAGAATTGTGTGAAGAGTACCAGAAACCTCTCCGGCTGTAACCAGCGAGACATAGAGAGGATTGAAAATTCCGGGGTGTTCTTCCAGAGCTTCTGACAGGCTAAATCCCTTTTTAATGTCAAGGGCTATCTTAGTAAGCACTTTACGGAATTTTTTATTTTTTTCACTTTTCTCGAGGTTGCTGATCGATTTTTCAATCGTCAAACCTGCAGAGAACATGGTAGCCATCTGTCTTGTGAAGAAAACCAGAATCCTCAAACTAATGCCTGTACGCCATTTATAGATTTGCAGCATCAATTTGTCAAACAGGGACATTTTGCCACGGAATGAACCTTCGGCAGCGGCTTTAACCATAATAACGGTATTACCTTCTGCGGTCAGTTTATCAACGGCTTCATCAACCGAATTCGCCTTAATAATACCTTCCGAGCGAGCCCCTTTGACATCCTTAATTATATATTGAAAAGCAGCCATATATTTTCCTTCTGCCTGATTACATAAGTTTTACTATTCCACGATAGTAAACTTAATCACTTCATTAATGGAAGTCTTACCTTCTTTCATTTTAATGATAGCGCTTTCGTGGAGAGAAAGCATACCATTTTCAAGAGCAGCATCCCGGATAAAGTCCTGGTTAGCACCTTCGAAGATCAGGTGTCTGATCTTAGGTGTAACTTCCAGCATCTCAAAGATACCAGTACGACCGGAATATCCGGTATTGTCACAATGAACGCAACCAGACCCTTTCTTGAAATTAATTTTATCAGCTTCTTCCCTGGTCATTCCAACGTCTGTGATTTCCTGGTCGGAGGGTTTGTAATCTTTGCTGCAATGCGGGCAAACCCGTCGGACCAGACGCTGTGCCATTACCAGATTCAAGGAACTGGCAACGAGATAGGGAGGTATTCCGATATCGATTAAACGTGTAACAGTTGATG
Organism: uncultured Candidatus Cloacimonadota bacterium; assembly: GCA_964485055.1. Taxonomy (GTDB): domain Bacteria; phylum Cloacimonadota; class Cloacimonadia; order Cloacimonadales; family TCS61; genus Stygibacter. The sequence goes on along the minus strand of CAZAHZ010000004.1, from coordinate 13,533 downwards.
GAGCATCATTCGCATGCAAAGTTGTAAAGACCAGGTGACCAGTAAGGGAGAATTTGATAGCAATATCAGCCGATTCGTGATCTCGGATTTCACCAATCAGAATAATATCGGGGTCTTGACGCAGAACAGAGCGCAAGGCTCTGGCGAAAGTAAGTCCGATTTTTTCATTGGCTTCAATCTGACAGATACCATCGAGACGGTATTCCACCGGGTCTTCGACAGTAACAATATTGCTTTCAATATCCAAAATTTCTTTAAGAGCCGCATGCAAAGTTGTTGATTTTCCACTACCGGTAGGCCCGGAAACGATATTTATCCCATAAGGTCTTCTGATCCATTTTTTGAACATAATCAGGTTTTGTTTAGTAAACCCAAGAGTAGTGAGAGTAAATCCGAATTCCCCTTTATCAAGAAGTCGCATCACCACTTTTTCACCAACAACAGTAGGGGCAATAGAGACACGGACATCAACACTCTTAATTGTGGTTTTGAGAGAAATATGCCCATCTTGCGGTAATCTTCGTTCGGCAATGTTTAACTTTGACATAACCTTAATAATTGAGACAAGTCCCGGATGCATACTCATGGGTGGTGCCATAACTTCACGCAAAGCACCATCAATACGGAACCTTACGCGTGAACTTTTGCTCAAAGGCTCAATATGAATATCAGTACACTCTGATTTGATAGCTTCATTGATAATAAGATTTATCAATTTGACAACTGGTGCATCTTCATCACCTTTTGCATCAATACTGATCTCATTTTCGTCTTCATCCACAGCTATAAATTCAAAATTACCGACTGCATCTTCTACCTGCGAGGAAGTTCTGATCGTTTTGTAATATCTTTCCAGTGTATCAGTTAAAGTACTCTCTCCGATCAAAAGTGGGATTATCGACATATCGAGAACCTTTTTCAAACTATCCAGGATCACAATATTTTCAGGGTCAGTCATAGCTACAACGATAGAATTCTCAGTTCTTTTAATCGCAATAACGCGGTTTTGCACCGCAAAAGGTTCCGGGATAAGTTTCACAACTGAGACCTTGAGATCAAGCAGATCATGTTCTGCTATGATATCAATATCTAGTTGTTTCTTTAAAGCTTCAAGAAGAGCTTGTTCCGAAAGGTAACCTAATTTTACCAGAGTCTCCCCGATCTTTAGTCTGAAATTATTTTGCTTCACCAGAGCTTCTTTTACCTGATCTTCAGTTACAGAACCCATGTGAACCAGGATCTCACCTAAACGGGCAAATTGGGGATTAAATGACATTTATGCAGCTCCTCTTTATGGTAGTACGTTGTATCTAAACAAAGTGATCGTCTGGTTTACAGATGTATTAGTTCCGAAAATATTAGCATTGATCGAGGCATTTGTCTGTCCAGGAGGTGTGGGGAATGGTGGAGGACATTCATAAAAATGGAATGCTACCCACTTGTAAAGTCTTCCCAGTTCACCTTCATACCAGCCGGTATAACCATCATGTTCATCACCGTCTTCGTTAAGACCATCCCAGTCAAATGACTGTAGAATAATAGGATCAATTATATCGGATTCCAAGGGATGGATATCGTCATCAATAGGATCCCCCAAAGATGAGGTGAAAAGAATTCTCTGGTTACTGATCGGATTTTGCTGAGCATCATGAACTGTGACACGGCATTGAGTGAGTCTGTCTGACTGCTCATCTTCAGTAATCCAGTCAACGTGAGCCGGAGTGCAGATCAGAGTGAGTTCACCCATTTGTAGCGGTAAATTTAGGTCGCCAACAAAATCAATGTCACTACCAACATCAACCTTTATGGTTATAGTTTCATTAGTGTATGTACCATCATATACGATATAAGAGAAAGCAGTTCCTGCCAGGGAATCGCCATTGGCATTTTCATTTCCTACAAAAGCATCAGCGGCAACCACTGTGCAATAATCCGGATTAGGTTCCAGGTAGAAGTAGGCAGCAGTTCCGTCACCAACGGGATTACCCCATTCATCAGTGATCAGAGCAGCTATCTGAACCCTCCACATGCCGCCATCCATATCTTCACCACTGTCATTTCCTCCAATGGCAAATTCACATTGATCAGGCGGTCCAGCCTGAACAATGATATTAGGTTTGGAAGCAGAGATCATCAGTCCTTCCAGATTCCGGCACCAGGCTTTAATCTTGATAATTCCAGATTCAGTTCCACTATTTACAGAGATCACGGCTATACCGTTTGAGGCTAAAGTACTGGTGGAATCGGCTAAATTATAAACTTCGTTATTAATATTACTTCCTTCCGGATAGTTGCTTTCAGGACGAACCAGGAATTTAAACCAGACTTCCACGGGTTCATCAATCATGTTTCCATTCATATCAAAAAGGTTAACTGATAATTCAGCAGATTCCGTACCTCCAGTACCCTGGACGTCAATAGAAACCTGAGCCTGATTAACAAATTGAATGGAATTAACATCATCAGAAATAACCGTAATAGCCGTGGTAGCTGAGGCTGAATCCACTACAGCAGTTATCTGAGCAACACCAGCCTGGATACCTGCTGAATAAGTTGAAACTGCTATACCACCTTCAGTGATTGGCACAGGACTCATAATCGTCCCTAGATCACTTGTAAAAATAACTACATAATCATTACGCACTGGATTTCCAAAACTGTCGCGGACATAAGCCCAGACAAAAAGGTCTTCCGGACTATTAACAGGGAGAATGCTTTGAGGTTCATCGTCAGAATTCTTGGGAATCAAAGTCATCTGAGTCGGTCTTCCAGCCATAACGGTCATTTCTTCGGTGTCAGTCAGCCATGTTCCACTTCCATCTTGATCAATTATTGCATCAATAGAGTTTGTACCAGCTTGAGTACCCGCATTCAAAAATGCTCTGGCAGAACCATTTGAGGTGGAGGATGTAACACTTTTTCCCAAATATGTGTTATCACTTTGGCTAACCTGGAAAAATCCAAGTTGTGTTTCAAAAGTGATAGATGTACCATTAGGAACAGGACCAATTACATTAATAGCAGATGCTTCGATCGTCCGGACTTCGTTGATTGTGATTTCGCTACTTACAACATCCAAAGCCAGATTGGTTACTATAGGTTGCGGTGCAATAACCACTGTAATAGTAGTATCCGTCACACCGACAAAGGCGTCAATTTCTGCAGTGCCAGTAATGCCTGCATCCCAGAAAGTGGTGATGGCAATACCACTGGAATCAGTTGTCACATGAGAGATAATATTACCAATATCAGCTCTAAAATATACATCTTCATTGGTAGCGGCAAATCCATCCTGATCTTTGACTAAAACTTCAATTTCACTGGAAGTTATACCATTATCAAGATAAATAAGACCTGGTGTAGCCTTAATTCTATCAATTTTCAGATGCGGATTCGATCTTATTTCAATCGAGTCGCGCACTACCTGAGAATTAGCATCGCCATCTATAAAGGCTGAAATGTGTGCCATACCAACGCGCCCATCATCATTATATTCAGTGAGGGCAACTCCGTAATCATCAGTATATACTTTACCCTGAATATATCCCAGATCTGCTTCAAATGAAACTGCGACCCCTTCTGCAGCATAACCATCATTATCTTCCACAGTCACTCTGACTTCGGAAGAAGTAGTTATATTATGGTCTGCATAAAGTGAGTTTGGACTTACAGTCATGGAAGTGATTTCATAATCTATGCCATTTCCATCCCTGGTATCACAGCCCGTAAACAGCAGAATTGCCGGGATAATAGCAGCTAAAAGTATTATCCTTGCTTTATTCAACTTCATTATTTACTCCTCTACGTTTTCTTCTTTTATAATTCGCTTGTCCAGTCTCTCATCAGTTAACTTGTAATTGTATTCATCGTTGACATCTACAATCCGCGGAGTAATTTCTATGATCAGATCAGTTTTTTCCATTGTAACGCTTTTGTGTTTGAATAATACGCCAATAAAGGGGATTTCGCTCAATAAAGGAAGATTACTGTTAGTTGTGATAATATTTGTAGATAAAAGACCTCCAACGACTATCCTATGTCCATTTGGCACTGTTACAGTAGTAGTAATCTTACGTACTTTGGTTCTGGGAATCCTGTCCTGAACCAGTTCGGTTACCGAGCTCACTTCCGGTTCAATGGTTGTGGTGATCTGGTTATCACGATTTACCTTTGGTCTCACACGCAGCATTATTCCAACTTCTTCACGTTCAACCTGAACTTCATCATCTTGATCTCTCACCACATAAGGAACAACTTCACCTATATGAATATATCCTTCTTCTCCATTTAAGGCAGTGATGTGAGTATCAGTGAGAAGTTCTGCGGCATTATTATCCAGCAGGAAATCAAGCGTGATATCAAATGCAGTCAACTGGCGTGAAAAATGACCAATGTTATTAAAGCCGTCCAGCTTCTGGTAATATTGATCATCAGGTAAAACTCCTAATTTCTCAAGTCCACCAGCAGGAGAGGCTCCTGTATCATCCGTGTAGCCGTAGGGCAAGCCTAAGCCAGCAGCATTGGTCGGATCTTCAGCAATGATCGTGGTCAACTGGTTTAATCTTTGCCAGTCAATTCCATATTTCTCCGCTTCTGAAACATGTACTTCGATCAGACGGGCGCGAATTTCGATTTGCTTTTGTGGTATATCAATTTCTTCTATTTTCTTGATAATCTCTGCATAAGTCTCCGGATTTGCCCGGATAATCAAAGCATTCTGACCTTCAATTTCAGAATACATTCCAGGCATGGATTTCATTGCTTCAACTATCTTCGTTGCTTCGACATAATTCAAATGAATTACATAGGTGCGTTCACCTATTTCTTCATCGATTCTCTTTTTATCGCCTACGATAAAAGTTTTTTCTCCAATCAGTCTATAGGATAGACCAACTGATTTAACAACCAGGGAAAGGGCCTGCTCAATGGGTACATCTTTAAGATGTATGGTTATCTTCTTATCCGCGGCAGTGTCACTGTCCTTTTCTTCCGTCGCCATGGCTAATACTATGTTACAGTCACTCATCTGAGCCATTGTTGCGATGATATTGGAAACCTTCCCATCCGTTGCATCCAGACTAATCTTGTTATCCAATAGACCAGATCCAGCAAATATAGATACTGATCCTAAGAGCAGTATTATTATTATGCCAAAAGATAACGATGCTTTAATGTTGAATGATTTCATTTATACTCCTTTGATACTTATTTACCAATTGTATTCTCTTTTTGAGTTGGCTTTGTTTTCAGTTTTTAATGCTTCAGGTTTGGGAGGTATTTTGCTTAATTTCATGTCATAATCCTTACCATTAAATTTGTAAGAAATCACTCCAGGTTGAATATCTGTGATCGTACCTCTTGTTCCTTCGGCAAAGTCACTGCCTAATTCAAACTTATCACCAATTCCATAAAGAGTCGTCATCCCTTTATAGCTGATTGCCGCTTTTTTCTCACCTATTTCGGGTATGATCGTCATTTCCAGACGGATCAAACTCTCTACTTTCTCACGCCATTGCTTTTCCATGTCCTGTTGCGTTTTAACGATCAAATTTTGTTCCAGAGGGTCTTTTTCTACTGTGAAATAGAAATTCTTCCGGTCTCGGATTGATGTATCTATTTCCTGTATCTGTTGCAACAGCTTCTCACTGAGTGCCATTTTCTTATATTTGGAGTCATCAGGTATTTCCTGAACCTTTTTATATAAAGACGAAGCTTTGATACCAAAGGCTAAAAGCAGAATCACTACAAGTATGATGACAAAATCTTTCAAATACTTTTGTTCCACTTTACACCTCCTTGATGATCTTGAATGTTGAGAGCTCGATCGACACTTTATAGCGAGTCTCGGCTCCGGCATCCATAGTTTCGTTTTTACCTCTGGCGGCGTAGGGTACCACATCAAGGGTTTTTATCCTGATGATATAATCCATTGCCTCCATATCTGTTAAGAATTTACCTAACTGCACATAGGTGCAATTAAGTTCTATTGTATAAAGATGCTCCAAAAAACTACCACTGAGTGATGACACATCCTTGTGAGAAAAACCGTGAATGGCAAATTTATATTGATCAGCCATGTCATAAAGCTGCTTGGTAAAAGTACCAATCTCATCTGCATCGTATCTTTTTAAAGTTGTTATGCTACCCATTATAACCCGTGATACTTGACGCAACTGTTCATTGAGCACTTTGGCACTGTTTAATTTCTCCTGCTCTACCTTAATTCTTTCGTCATAACGATCAATGCTTTCAATTTTATTTGAAATGATCAGAGAACTGAAACGGAAAAACAGGAGGGATACAAGTATCATTATTGCCAGTAATATTAGATAATGCTGTCTCATTTTTCTCTCCCGGTTAGTTTGCTGGTTCCTTGATGGACACAATCTATCTGGAATCTGATTATCTCAACATCTTTTTCAAAGTCTCGCACTGATTTGACGAAATATACTTCCTGAAAGTCGCTGTTTATCTGTTCATTATTCTTCAGGTTCTCGATGAATTCGTTTATCAGATCAAATTCTTTCTCTTTTTTGTCCATACGGGTAATACCCAAAATACTGAGAACATCATTCTTGAATGTAAAATTGGTTATTGCAATCTTATCACTTGTCTTTTCTGAGATTGCAACAAGCTTTTTTGACCAGAAAATACGGTCTGTGCTGATTTCAGCAATATTAGTCAAGTCTTTGGATGACAAATACTGATCGTTCTCTCTATAAGACTTGATCTCTTGCTTTATATCTCTGAGGAGTTGACTACGGTTATCTACTTTGCGAGCCATAATACCATTAAAATATAAAACCACCCCATATATGATCGCTGTGAAGATTACAAATGCCAGGGCTGTGGTCCTAAAGGTTCGCTGTTCCTTTAGTATGGCTTGTTTTAGTTCGCCGTATTTATTTAAGTTGATCTTGAAATATAATTGGTTCATATCATCTCCTCTAATCTGGTCTCAAAGCCAGACCCAATGCCAGCGCCAACTGAGGATCATGAGCATCATCAAACTTATCAGCACCGTCTATATTCTTGATGGGATTAAATACCTCTGTCGGGATATTCAATTGTTCCTCAAAATACTTCGGCAACCCTTTCAGCTTCGCTGTTCCACCTACAAGAAGTATCTTCCGGAAATCACTATCCCCGGCTTCTTTAACATAAAATCTCAGCGAACGCTTTACTTCCATTGCAATCTGTTCTATTGCAGTCTTATCCGTTATATCTAAAGATAGTAAGGAATCTCCAACGGTCTGCTTTGCTAGTGCTTCTAACCCAAATTCTTTTTTCATCTTTTCTGCTGCTTCAAATGAACATTTGTGCAGTTTTGCCAAATCTTTGGAATAATGGTAGCCTCCCCAGCTTATGTCACGGGTAAAAAACTTTGCTTTGTTACCATATACTACCATATTTGTCTTGTAGGCGCCCACATTTAATATTACATAGACACCATCTTCCACTTCGGAAGTCAAAGCAAAACTGTTTGCTACCGCCAAAGATTCCAAATCCACGACATTGGGTTGAAGACCACCGGAATTCAAAATCTGGGTATGTTCTTTCAGCAAAGCCTTGGTGGTGGACGCCAGCAGAATATTCATGTTATTGGTCTTTTCCTCCACACTGAGCACCTGATAATCAAGAACCATTTCTGATCCGCTGATCGGCAGATGTTTCTTTGCTTCAAAGAACAGGGCAGATTCCAGCTCTTCATCTGGCAGAAAGATCGTCTTGATCTGCTTTATACTAGTGTTATCACCTCCCACAGAGGTTACCAGATGCTTCACCTTTTTCGGATTGATCTTGAGGGATCGCAGCATCCCGGTCAAAACTGGAGCATATCTGTCAGGCATTAAATCTGACTGATTGTGCTCCAATCCTTCCGGTATTGTGGCACTGATGGCAAAGTTCACTAATTTAAAGCCTTCGTGAACTCGCTTCAAGTGAACCAACTTGATACTGTGAGTACCTATATCAAGCCCTATCGATTCTTTAAACTTATTCTGTTTTTTCTTCTTCGCCATATATCTCACCTGTTTTATAAATTAAAATTCATTATTTTCTCTGGACGCTTGGTAGCGCCTCCGATATTAATTCCTGGGCGGTGCCTTCATCGTCCAGCCTGTTGAACTGTAAAACAACTGCGTGCTGCCCATTCCTTCATAAACCTGAGGATAATCTGGGGGTAACATACCATAATCTATCCTGTCATCCCAGTTGTAATCCTTATCGTATCCGGTTTCACCATGTATTCCGTCATATATCCATTCATGGATATTCCATTCATACCCATCATTGGTGTGATTTAAGGGATCTATTCCCGATCTGTGTATATAGCCACGACGATATTGCTGAACTCCTCCAAACATGTGAATTGTTCCGCGGTGTCCTACAATATATTCTTTAGATTCGGGCCAGATCGGATTATACCAGGGCCAGTCAGTGCCATACGGAGGAACATTGGGATTTCCGTAATTTGGGGCTTCGTAGGGATAACCACAGGCATAAAATCCTGGACCAGCCGGAACATTACCATGTAGCTGGAATCCCTGATCTTCAGTCCAGTACTGCGAAGGCGGGAATATGAACTTGTGAAAATCCGGATATTCCACCTCCCAGGTACTCCCATTTGGCATTAGAATATCAAATGGTGGTGTAGAGCCATGAGGATGCTGGTAGGCAAAGGAAAATATTCCTTCGTAATGCGTATTCAGATCACCATAGACGTTCCTGTTACCATCTCCGATTGCAGCAAAGCAGCCATAAAGAAAGATGCTTGTACAATTATCGGGATTTATTGCTTCCAGATCGGGATCATAGTTCTTATATTGGATATAGATCCGCTCTTCCGAAACAAGACCAAGCATATCGGCGCAAACCCCTTCATCAGGAGGATCCCCCGGTGCTATGCCATGATAAGTCAAATCATTGGTGATATATATTGTATCAGCACAACCCCAGGTCATCTTGCCACTAACATTGCCTTCTATCCAAAGCTGGCAATAGCAGAATACAGATCCGTCATTGATGGAAACATTAAATGTTCCCTCATCCCATTCAATTGTCTTTACATCAATATAATTCGTCCAGATAGAATCACCTACTGTAAAATTGGGATGATAAGGATCAGGGAATGAATTATAGACCGTGAACGTATCACGCTCTGTGACAATATCTGCATATCTGCAAGTTGCTGATCCGCCATCTATCTTGGCAAAGCAGATATCACGATCTACCGAGGCTGGCAGTATAAATCCGTTTGCTCTGATATCAGCAGCAACACCTGCCGAGATGTTTATATAGGCAGAATTTTCTATATATCCTCCCCGGAAAATGATGTCCATCGGGGCTGAATTTATCGCTGGCTGTGATGTCGTATAATCCATGATCCTGCCATTTGTCGTTACTAAGGCATTAAAGGTGGGCCAACCCTGGTTGTTTCCACCACCTTCCTGCTGTATCCAGATGTCATCATTACTGTGAACCGGTCCGTTTAAAACGTCTGGTCCCCAGAATTTGACTCTATCATTTTCAGTATATTCATCATTTTCCGATGCTTCATACATCGTAAAGTACTGGTATTGAGCCAGACTTCTTCCCGATAATTTACTCTCCGCATACCTGCGTATCGGAGATTTTTTCATTTTATCTGCTGACGACTGGAAGGCACGTCCCCGCTTGACTGTTATCAAGGTGGGCCCTATCCGTTCTTTACCATTGCTATGCACGGGTTGATTGTCTATCATGTAGGTTGTTGTTCTGTCTCCGCTTTGTACTTCTATATCATGATCGCTGGTTGGAAAACTTTCGGGAGCATCCTGCATGAGGATATTCGTATGCATCTGTTCTGAGCGTAAAAGCGTCTCTGCCTGCAAAACATCATTGGCATACTGTACCTGCATATTATCGAATTGAACTATACCCATCAATGATATGGTTGAACTCACCGTGATCAGTATCACGACAGCAGCAATACTTAAGAGCAGGACAGCACCCTTTTCACTAAATAAGAGTTTTTTCATCTTTCCTCCTGCGGTTAAATGGACACTTCTGTCGGTACATTGCCAATAAACACTTTCGTCTGATAACGGATTGTTCTTGTGTTCATCCGCACATCATCTTCTATTGATTGACCATTTCTGCGTTCGCGAAAGCGTACTTGCGCTTCCAAGTCTAATCCCAGTAAACGTACATTACCGTTTTTATCTTCTTTCAGTGAGGTGAAAGCTTCGCTGGGGTTAGTTATTCGATATTTAAGTTGCCCGTCTATTCGGGTATTACTCTCTGGGAATATCGGGATATCTCGTGAATTGGTAAGAGGTGATGAAAACATTGTTGATCCATAATTTCCTCGTAACTTCATCGTTCCTTCTGCATTGATGGTGACCACTGACTCTACTGCATTGGCAGGATTACTGTCAACCTTCATGCGTATGGAACTTCCACCCTCACCCAATGTCACCTGGTTGGCGGATAATAATCCGCACAGGGATTGATCGTTCGTATTGATACCACGCTGCACATAGCCATAACGGATTGTCTCAATTGCCTTAAATAGATCATCCTGTATCTTGGTGTATTCCTGGATGTCCTGGTAGGCAAATATAAAATTCAGCATTGACATTGTCATCACCACCATCACGATCACACCAAGTGGAAGAGAAGCTACGATGTCAGGTAATAATATACCTTTCTCATTTTTTAACTTAGTTAACATCTACACCTCTCCTTTTCCAGTAATAATCTTCTTGCAGCATTATGCTGTGAGTCTTATTCTGGCTACCTGTCATATCAACAGTTGGCTTTTCCTTCCAGCTCACCGTTACATAAACTTCATCCCGATAACGGTTCAATCCTACTGAATTAGGATTACCAGTTGTTGATGACGTGACCGTCACTGTTGCGGTTACATTGCGTCCTTTGTTACTGTCTATGGATTTTGTCTCTGTTAGTACACCTATCGTTGGACGCGAGTAAACCCCTCCATTGCGGTTATTATACTTGATATCTTCAAGATAACCCTGTGCAAGCAATAATGCCCTCCGTGTATGATAGTTGGCATCTGCCTGCCCTCGTGCAAACTCTATGGACATAAACAATCCCAATAAAGCTATTGATACTATAAGCGTCACCGCTAATACGTGAATCAATCCGAATCCAGATTCATTACGTATATCTACTATTTTTTTCATTAGAAACCTACGCCGGTTGCAAACATCTTGGGATTATCGGCAACTTGTTCAGCTACGGTTCTATCAATTAAACCATTCATTACATGATTATATAATGACTGATCTACGGTTTGCATACCTTCCTTGGTTCCACTCTGGATCACGGAAGGTATCTGGTAAGTCTTTTCCTCGCGAATAAGATTTCGGACAGCAGCATTTGCTATCATAATTTCCATTGCCGGTATTCGTCCTTCAATATCCTTACGGGGTAACAACGTCTGCGCTACCACTGCCTGTAAGGACTCCGACAACATAGACCGCACCTGACCCTGCTGTTCTTTGGGAAACATGTCAATTATTCGGTCAATTGATTTCGTGGCACTTGATGTATGCAGTGTTGCTAAAACTAGATGACCTGTCTCAGCGGCTGTCAATGCCAGGGAGACTGTCTCCAGATCTCGCATCTCGCCCACAAGGATCACATCCGGATCCTCACGTAACGCTGAGCGTAACGCTGCCGTAAATGACCAGGTGTCATGACCTAATTCCCGCTGGTTGATAAGTGAATTCTTACTCTCGTGCACAAACTCGATCGGGTCTTCAATGGAGATAATATGACACTGATTCCTTTCATTGATAAAATCTATCATTGTCGCCAGTGTTGTTGACTTCCCGCTTCCCGTGGGACCCGTTACCAGGATCAAACCCTTATGTCGTAATGCAAGTCTTGATAGTATCTCCGGTAGATGGAGTTCGTCAAAACTCTTTATCTCATTCGGAATTACTCGAAAAGCACATGCCCGTCCATTTACCTGGTGAAAGGCATTTACACGAAAACGAGTCTCATCATCCAGTCTGGTGGAAAAATCAAATTCCAGCCTCTCCATGAACAACGTCTTCTGACTCTCATTCATTGTGGAGAATATTAGTTCATCAATGTTTTCCGAGGTCATCACAGGCAGATTTAACTTCTTCATCCGGCCATAGACCCTTACCATGGGCACTGAGCCTGCGCTGATATGAAGGTCAGACGCTCCGGCATCTGCCGTAAATTGTAGTAATTCCCGTATGGTCAAAGCTTGCCTCCGATTAATCGATATTTTCTGATACTTCCGCTTCTTTGTCGATTCCGTAGCCGTGATACAAAGCATCTTCTACATCATACCAGACCTGCTTACCTTCGCCTGCTGGAAAATCACTTGTAGAAGTCGCTACGTATTTGGTCGGGGGATTCCCTATTACCTCAAATTCCCAATTCTTTTCTGTAGCTGTTCCTAATTTCGCATCCATTAATGCATCATCTACGGTGTAACCTTCGGTGGTCCCAAAAGTCTGATACTGAACACGAAAGGCGCTACGGATTGCTGCGATAGCACTTTGAGCTTCTGTGGCTCTTGCCTTGTTTACATAACTCATGTAAATCGGTACGGCAATGGCTGCCAGGATAGCAATAATTACTACCACTACCAACAACTCAATTAAACTAAATCCTCTTTGGTTTTTGAACTTCATCAACATTCTTCCTCCTTATTGATGATAATCATTTTTTTCCTTTTTAATGATATATTATTCCTCTTAAAGCAGAATACGTTCCAGTTTGCGAATTTCTCATTCTTATTTGCCATAAGTTAAATAAATTCTCTAATTTCTTCATTTCTAACCCTGCCTTGCTTATTGACGACACTAACACTATTATCTCCTGACGTCATTTCTCCCCTCTACCCAAAATACTGTCAAGAAATATTTACCTGATGTCCCTATTTCCTGACTTACCACACCCCCTGCTCTACTATGAACAAATTCATTTTTTCTTTCGTTTTTTGTCTATTATTTTCTTTACACCCTGTATATTTTGTTGACAACCTGTACCTCAACGAAACAGCCCCGGGCTATCTGACCGGGGCTGACACATATTTTCTGGGATTGAGCGATTTATTTCATCAATACCATTTTTTTAGTTGTTGTTCTGCCTCCGGTACCAAATTTATAAAAATAAATTCCACTGCTCACCGGATGATCAGAATTATCTTTTCCTGTCCAGACAAGTTCATTTTCACCGGCTGAAAGATTTCTGCCGGATAGATTCTTGACTACCTGACCCCGTACATTATATATAATGATCTCCACGTTGCCAGCTTCCAAGAGTTGGAATCTGATCGCCGTTTCCGGATTGAAAGGGTTCGGATAGTTTCCCATTAATTTTGTCACAGGTTCGATCTCAGTTTCTTCACCCGCATTCGGCGCTAACACTTCTACACATACCGGGATTCGAGTTTCCAGGCGGTTATCTGTGATCACGATCTCGCATTCATGAATCCCCAGTTCCATCTCTTCGGTATTGATTGTTATATCTATTATCGCTGCT
>CAZAHZ010000003.1:0-31471 GCA_964485055.1 uncultured Candidatus Cloacimonadota bacterium | reverse complement strand
TTGGACTTTCACCAACTAACCTATCAACGCTTCTTGGCGCACCACCAGTCACAAGTCACCAGTCACGTCCTTCATCTCACCAGTCACAAGTCACAAGTCACGACTTCCGTCTTTTTCGTCTCACGTCTCACGTCTCACGGATTCCGAGTCACGATTTCCGTCTTTTTCTTTGTTTCAGTGGTTGTTTTGCGGGTTCGGATTTCTCTTTTGCTTCTGCTATTAAGGGTTTTTTGTTTTTACCTTTTCTTCGGAATATGTTAATAATATGTTCAGCTTCCTGGAAGGGAACATTGGCAAAAGAAAAATTATCAAAAACCTGTACATTCCTGATATGATTAGGTTCAACCATTGCTTCCTGGCGAATTAAATTAACCAGCTTTTGAGGGTTGATATCATCTTTCCTGCCCAGAGCGATGAATAATCTGGTTATCCCTTCCTGATCCGGAGAATAATCAGAGAGTTTTTGCGTTCTGCTCTGGCGTCGTTTTCCAGGCTCTGCAATTTCCGTGTAGCGGTCAGTAGAAAATTCATCCTTATAAGCGTGTGATAAAAGAGCGGAAATGATTATATCGGGTGGGAATTCTGCCAGAAGCTCATTGGCTACGTGCATATTATCATGATAATCTTTCTGGGTAATAACATCTTTAATTTCCGAAACGATCCTGTCCTTATTTATTCTGATCAGGTCTTTGATCGTAGGTAATGATTCCATGCGGATTTCAGATTTGGAGACCTGCTGGATTCTCATAAGCTGCCGGTATTCGGAAGGTGTGATAAAGGTGATGGCAGTTCCCTGCTTTCCTGCTCTTCCTGTCCTGCCTATACGGTGAACATAACTTTCCGGGTCCTGGGGAATGGAATAATTAAGGACATGAGTTAGATCAACAATATCAATACCTCTGGCAGCGACATCAGTGGCGACGAGGATGTTGGTCTTTTTTTTCTTGAATTGATCCAGTATCCGTTCCCGCTGAGCTTGAGATATATCTCCATGCAGAGCATCAGCATCGCACCCACGGTCTTTGAGAGCATTAGCCAGATGGTCAACATCCAGTTTTGTGCGGCAGAATATGAGGGCATAAAATTCCGGTTCAACGTCAATTATCCGGCAGAGAGCTTCGAATTTATCAGAAGCCCGTACTTCAAAATATATCTGATCAGTCAGGTCAACTGTCAATTGTTCGGAATTGATTTTTATAGCTTCATAATCACCCATGAATTTCTCTGCCAATTCCTGAATACGTTTAGGTATAGTGGCAGAGAAAAGCAGGAAGCGTTTTTCGGAAGGCGTTTTGGACAGAATAAATTCTACATCTTCTAAAAATCCCATGTTCAGCATTTCATCTGCTTCATCCAGTACAACGAATTTAATCTCTGTCAGGTCCAGTGTTCCCCTTTTGAGGTGATCAATTATGCGACCAGTAGTACCCACTATGATCTCGACTCCTTTTTCCAGCCGCCTGAACTGCTGAGTATAGGATTGACCGCCGTAGATGGGCAAAACACCTATATTGCGTCCTCCGCGAAAAGAATTCATCTCCTCTGCCACCTGTACTGCCAGCTCTCGTGTGGGTATAAGTATCAGAGCCTGAACTTTACCGGAACCCTCCTGAATGATGTCCATGATTGGCAGCCCGAAGGCTGCTGTCTTACCTGTACCTGTCTGAGCCTGACCAACAATATCTTTTTCATTTTTCAGGAGTAGCGGTATGGTTAATTTTTGAATAGGAGTTGGCTCTTCAAATCCTTTTTCCCTTAGTACACGTAACGAGCTGTCCGATAAACCCAGTTCTGCGAATTTCTCTAATTTATTCATATTTTTCCTTCTTTTACTACATTAGTTAATAGTATCTTTTTATTATCAATTTCTGACTAAGGTCAAACAATTAGCCTGCGGTAATATGTGCAAGAGAAATGTGAAATGGGAGAAGAGATGACTGGGAATGGAAAATAGAGTGTAATCCAGACCAAGATGGTCTGGGTACGCAAGTCACCGTTCACGTCTCACTATTCACGTCTCCCGTCTCACGTCTTACTATTCACGAGAAGATACCATCCGCAAGGTTATGGTTTAAATAATAAAATTGACTTAGAGAAAAGAAAAAAATAAATTGTTGTAGGCATAAAATAGAGGGCAGCGGGTAAATATAAATTGACAGGAAATATACATAAGCAGACATGGGCGTTGTCGTCAAAGGGGAGTGCATGAAGAAAAAAAGTGAAATAAAATTAATTAATAATATTCGAGTCCACCGCTTTCATACGGGTGAGATGACGCAGGCTGCCCTTGCGGAAAAAGTTGAAGTATCGCGGCAGACGATCATCGCGATCGAAAAGGGAAAATTCAATCCCTCGGTATTTCTGGCGATGAAGATCGCCAGTGAATTCGGATGCCGGATCGAGGATATCTTCAAACTGGTCAAGGAGGAATACGTAGATGATTAAGCAGTTTTTCTTTGAATTGATTGTAGGGATAATAATCTTACTTGCCACGTATCTTTTTGGAATCATGGGATTTTGGGGATTTCTGTTACTAGCAGCTTACCCGTTATTTTTTAAAGTAAAGAATTTTGATGAGCGGGAATTATTATTACTGCACCAGACAGCCACATTAACATTAAGTATGCTGCTGATGGTTCTGATCCTGCTTTATTATTTATCGGGAGCTGATTTTGGGGTAATTAATATCGGCAGGCACTGGCTGCAGTTCGCAGTTCTGTCATTCCTGATCACGCATGGAGCATCGGGGATCTATATTTTCCGACAGGATGCAGATAAAGAAAAATAAATAATATTTAACTGCTAATAACGTGAATATCCACAAAAAGTTTTAGGGCGGAAGAAGTTCTTTTTTTTGCATAATACATGCATCCCACCGTTTTATATCAGCCAGACATAGATATTGTTATATTACACAGATAGTTATGTTACCACAAGATGTAGGGGCAGACCCATGTGTCTGCCCTCTTTTCATGTTTTAAAGATATTTTATATATAGCTTTGATTCAGGTAATATAAGGGCAGACACATGGGTCTGCCCCTACGGTGGAGGAGATATTTTTTAAAATTCCGGGGGGATGCAAGTTTATACATAATAAATCCGATAAATAATAAATATTCACAAATCAGAGAAGAATATAAGCAGATAAAAAGAAAGTTGATTGTCATAAGAGATAAAAATAATAAGAGGCAGGTGAATTATGGCGCAGCGCAGGAAGGGAAAAAAGATACCCTGGGTATTGATCATTATAGTTTTGATAATATTAGCAGTTGTGTACTTCAAATTTATGCGAAAGAAAGCAGATATTGGGACAAGCTTTGAGACCACTGAATTAAGTATAACTGATCTGGAGTCAATAGTTTCCAGCACGGGTACGCTGGTGGCTGTGGGAACTCTGGAAGTGGGAACACAGGTTTCGGGACGTCTGGATAGTGTTCTGGTGGACTTCAATGACCACGTTGTTAAGGATCAAATCCTGGCAATTCTGGATCGAACTACTTTGAAATCAATATTTAGGGATACGCAGGCAAATTTAAATCGTGCCAAGGCTCAATATGATCTGATGCGGGAGAAATTTGTTAATGACAGTACACTTTATGAAAAGCGTCTGGTCTCTTCTTATGAATATAAAAGCAGCAGAACTGATCTGATCAATAGTGAGACCAGTGTGATCTCGGCGGAGATAGCGATGGAGAAAGCAGATCAGAATCTGAATGATTATGCTATCATCCGCTCGCCAATAAATGGCATGGTGATCTCGCGAGAGATCGAAGAGGGTCAGACCGTGCAGGCAAGTATGTCAGCCCCAACTCTTTTTATTCTGGCAGAAGACCTGAAGAATATGGAAATTGAGGCACTGGTGGATGAGAGTGATATTGGATTGATAGCACAGGGACAGCAGATACGTTTCAGCGTGGAAGCCTATCCGGACGGGGAATTCAGCGGAGCAGTGAAGCAGGTGCGGTTACAGCCCAAAGTCGTCTCGGATGTAGTGCATTACACAGTGATCTGTTCAGCAGATAATAAGAAAGGAATATTATTGCCAGGAATGACAGCAACTATTGATTTTATTATCTCCAGTCGTGAGCAGGTGACCGTGGTGCCGAATAGTGCTTTTAACGTTCAAATGCCGGATAGTATTATAGAAAAGGCACGCTCTGAACAGTCTGAAAAGCGTTCTCCTCAGGCAAACGGAGAAGAGAAGAGCGGAAGCCGGAATGGTGGAAACAGGCAAATACCGGAGAATGTGGGGCGTATCTGGTATATGGACAAGAAAGGGACACCGGGGCTGGCAATTGTGGAGAAAGGACTCAGTGACGGGATCAATACAGAGATACTCAATATGCGAAATCTGCCTGAAAACGCAAAAATCATTACAAAAGTGAAAACGGATGAGTCAATTACGACTTCAAATCAAGGCTCACGAGGTGGATTTCAGAGAGGTCATGGACCTGGGCTTTTTTAATTAAGAAGGAAATTTTGATGGAAAATGTAATAAAAATGCAGGGAATTGTTAAAAACTACCAGATGGGTGAAATGGAAGTCCGGGCATTGCGGGGAATTGATCTGGAAATCAACCAAGGAGAGTTCGTGGCAATCATGGGTGCATCTGGGTCAGGTAAATCAACTTTGATGAACATAATTGGCTGCCTGGACGTATTGACTGAGGGAGAATATTTTCTGGATGGCGAAGATATTCGTGACCTGGAACCAGATGATTTTGCTGAGATCAGAAACCGCAAGATTGGTTTTGTATTTCAGGGATTTAATTTACTGGCTCGGACATCAGCGTTGGAGAATGTGGAATTGCCGCTGCTTTATAACCGGGCAATTAAAATAAGCGATGCCAAAGCAAAAGCTGCAGCGGCACTGGAACTTGTAGGTCTCGGTGACCGACTGGATCATGAACCCAGTCAATTATCCGGCGGGCAGCAGCAGAGAGTGGCAATTGCGAGGGCATTGGTAAATGATCCGGCATTGATTTTGGCGGATGAACCTACCGGCAATCTGGACAGCCGGACATCTATTGAAGTATTAAAGCTTTTCCAGGAATTGAATGATAAAGGGATTACCATTGTGCTGGTGACGCATGAGCCTGATATATCCGAATATGCACGGCGTAAAGTGGTGCTGAAGGATGGTCTCAAAATCGAGGATGGCTTGATCGGCAAGCGGAGACTGGCGCAGGAAGACTTAAAAGAAATTTTTGTAGAGGATGAATCATGAAATTGTTAGTGCTATTAAAAATTGCCTTAAAGAGTATATTTAAAAATAAAATGCGGAGCTTTCTCACTTCGCTGGGTATCATCATTGGAGTATGTTCTGTGATCGTGATGGTGGGAGTGGGACAGGGATCGCAGCAGAAGATTGAAGATTCCATCTCATCTCTGGGAACTAATCTCATCCTGGTGTTTCCGTATCATTCCCGTGTGGGCGGAGTGAGTGCGGGCAGAAACAGCCGCCAGAGCCTGAAAGTTGATGATCCGGAATATATCCTGAAAAATGGAGAATATATTCTGGCTACCAGTGGCAGCATCCGCTCAGGGCAACAGGTGATTGGCGGTGTGGGAAACTGGAATACCACAGTAGAGGGAGTTGATCCCGGTTATTTGATCATTAAAAGCTGGGAGATAGAAAGTGGAACTTTTTTTACTGATCGGGATAATAAATCAAAAAAGAAAGTCTGCGTTCTGGGTAAGACAGTAGCTGACGAACTTTTCCCGGATATGGATGCAGTGGGACAACGCTTGCGAATTGGGAATAAACCATTTACAATAATTGGCGTGCTAAGTGAAAAAGGGGAAACAGCTATGGGAAATGATCAGGATGATACTATCCTGGCACCGACAAAAACAGTTTTAACTCGATTACGGGGAAGAGATTATTTAAATCAGATCTATGTTAGTGCAATCAGTCCGGAAGCAATGGACTCCGCTCAGGAAGAAGTAACTGAATTATTAAGACAAAAACATGGGATTGAATATGGTGAAGAAGACGATTTTATAGTTCGTACCCAGACTGAGATCACAGATATGGCATCGGAAACCTCCAAAACGCTGACTCTGCTTCTGGCAGCCATTGCCGGAGTATCACTGGTGGTCGGAGGAATAGGGATCATGAATATTATGCTGGTTTCAGTCACGGAACGGACACGTGAGATCGGTATTCGTCTGGCAATTGGGGCAAGGGGCAGGGACGTTCTGCGACAGTTTCTTTATGAAGCTATTACATTGAGCCTGGCAGGTGGTTTACTGGGCATATTGCTGGCATTTGGTATCAGCAGCTTTATCAACCATTTCACAGAGATCAATTCTGTGATCAATCCTCATATAGTGGTAATCGCAGCATTGTTTTCGGGAGCAGTGGGTATATTTTTTGGTTATTATCCGGCTCGTAAGGCTGCCAGATTAAATCCGATTGATGCCCTGCGTTATGAATAGGAGAAATCAATGAAAAAAATAATAATATTCGGCTTCATTATATTATGCCTGAACCTGATGGGAGAAGAACTGACTTTGGATACTGCCTGGACAAAGGTTTTGACCAGTAATCTGCAGGTGAGATCAGAGGAACTGACAATAAAATCAAAGGGAGCAGATGTTAAGCTGGCTTTAAATAATATGCTGCCTTCGGGAAGTGCAAGTGGCTCATACAGTCGTAGCGGTGATGAACTGGAAAGTGATAAAATGGGTTTTCATATCTCTGTATCGCAGCCGGTATTTCAGGGTGGGAAGCTGTATTTGGACTATCAGGATGCCAGAAAGACACAGCAGCAGGCGGAAAAAAGTTATCAAGCCCTTCTTTTGAGCCTGAGAATGCAGTTGGAAGATAAATATTATGCAGCTTTGGAAAAACAGGAAAACCTCCAAATTGCTCATCAGGAAATAGATTATGCCCAAAGTAATCTGGAAGCAGCTCAGATACGCTTTGATAATGGTAATATTTCCAGTGGAGAATTATTGCAGTTACGCAGTCAGGCTGCCCAGCAGGAAGTAACAATTTTAAAAGCGGAGAACAGCTTGCGTATAGCTCTTAATGATCTGGGAAATTTTCTGGCAGTCAAAGAAAACATTGATCTGATACCTGTTTCATTGGCTGATTATCAGGAAATAATCCTCGAATTGGGAAACTGGCAAATATCCAGTCTGGAAGCCCGGGAAATTGATCTGATTGAATATGCCAGGACTAATAATCCCGAATTTCTGCTTAATAAATTAGGTGTTGATATCAGTGGAGATGGAGTTAAATCGGCAAAAGCTAACTTTTTGCCCTCAATATCAATGAGTTTAAGTAAATCGTGGAATTACAGCGATTGGGATGCAGCTCCCGATGGTTCCTGGAGTCTGGGTTTGAGTGCCTCACTTCCTGTCTTTTCCATTGTAGATAACTATCTGAATTATGCAAAAGCCCAGTATAGTTTGACCCAGACTGAATTGAGCCTTGATCAAAAAGAACTTGATCTGGAATTGAGTATCAAAAGTGCATTATTGAACCTGGTGGCAACTGTGCAGGAATTGAAGGCAGTGGAAATAGCCAGGGAATATGCTGAGGAGTCCTATCAGGCGGCAGAAGAGCGTTTCCGGAATAATATGATAACGGCTAATGAGCTTCTGAATACTCAGATAGCACTTCGTACGGCAGAAAGTGCCTTGACCTCGGCAACTTATGCCTTTCTAGGATATAAGGGCGAATTGCAGGCAAATCTGGGGATATTAGATGAAGCGGAATTCTGGCAATTGCTGATCAATCCTTAGCTGATGAGGAAATATATTTTCAGGCTTGGGTTTTATGTTTAAAGGGTTACTGAGTTATTGAGATAGCCAGAGAAAGCATCATATAAGTGAAAAACGGGACATCCCGATAATCACTCTTCCTGCCGCCCGGTATAATTCCTCTCTATTTCGGTTAAAGGATCATCATTGTTGGAAACCGTAACCTGAAATTCAGCTTTGAGATCTTCCGGGGCATTCTCAGTCACAAAACTTATACCGGCAACTCTCAACATATCAAGGTCATTATAGTCATTACCCAGGCATAGCGTATTTTCGATATCAAAATTATATTTATGACAAAGCCATTGCAGAGCATGTCCTTTGGAAACATTGAGTGGAAATATCTCCATCCAGTCATAGTGTGCGGTAATGGGAGAAGTTGTCCTGACTACACTGAAATCTATAAGCTGATTTCTGATGAGATCAAATTTAGGAGAACCTTTTGGCAGAAATACCACAAATTGAGAAGCATCCCGAAGATAAGAAATATCCCTGGGCAGGTCGCTGGCAAAATTCCTGTACCATCCCCAACGCAGCATAAAGTCCGGATGACCTGTTCCCGCATCATAGCAGAAGATATAATGATTGTCAGGCAGCGGAGCGTGTATCATAAAATCTACTTTCTGAGAGATGAGAAAATCTGCCAAAGCCTGAACCTGGAAGTTTTGCAGGGAACTGCTGTGGAGAAATTCCCTGGTCTGGTAGTCAATAATTCCTAAACCTGTAGAGATCACTGCAATGTCTATTAAAGAGGTGTCATTGAGAACCATAGAGGTTGAATACAGATTTCTGCCGGTGGCAATAACCCGTAAAATATTCCTTTTACCCAAGGAACTTAAAGTAACTTGATCTTTTACTCCAATTTCATGGTTCCGGTTTAATAATGAGCCATCCAGATCCGTGATCACCAGCTTAATATCATTATAGTTTATCAAAGAGTGATCCTGCTGATTGTGAATTTATCAAGGGGATCATGAAGTAAATGCAAAATCGGTTCCAGATAAAGTCCCTGTCTGCGATCAGCAACGCACTTAATTGATAATTCAATGGCATGATAAATAAAATTTACTGCTTTTTCTATGGCAGAGGGTAATTTGTAGTCATTGAGCAGAAATCCTGTAACAATACTGGAAAATGTATCTCCAGTACCGGGGAAATCAGCCGGAAGATACTGGCATGACATCTTCCATATTTCTTTATTGGTCTGGCAATAGGCAAAAACACAGGTTATTCCAGGATCGTCATAATCCTGAACACTGGTGATGATCACGGTATCAGGACCTAGTTCTGCCAATTCAAATAACCATTCGATTATTTGTTTTTGATCAAGGCTTAAATTTTGTGGTTTATCCAGGAGAAAAGCAGCTTCAGTAACATTTGGAGTTATCACATCAGCAGAAAGTATCAATTCCTTCATCGCCATTATAATATCGGGTGTGAATGGTGAATACAATTTTCCTTTATCTCCCATCACCGGATCAACAATAATAAGACTATCCTGCCGGACTGTAGTCTTGATTAACCTTTTAACCATATTCACCTGGCTGGGAGAGCCCAGGAAACCACTATAAACAGCATCAAATTTGAGACCTAATTCCTGCCAATGCTGGATAATCTCATCCAGAAAGTCCGTTAGATCTGTTATCCTGGCGTGCGGAAATTCCGTGATTGAGGATAATACTGCAGTCGGTAAAGGGCATACCTGGATCCCTAAAGTAGAAAGAATTGGGATCACGACTGTCAGTGATGCTTTTCCAAAGCCTGAAATGTCATGTACGGCAGCCACTCTTTTGATATTCTTCATATCAGCTCCATTTAATATTCTTTAAAATCTGTAAATCCTCGGCTGTCATTTTATCTTCAGACAACACTATGTATAATGGCTGAGATGCTGTAACCTCTCCAGCCGATATATTATTGATCAGAAAATGATAATTCACTGTTCCCATCTGACTGCCAACAGAAACATTCAGGTGGTCTTTTACCGGGAAGAAATTCAAATGATAAATGCAATCATCAAGTTCAGCAGAAGCAAAAATCAATCTTCCTATGCCTTCACTTCTATCAGACATCTTCAGTGTTACCTCATCACAAGTAATTTTTACTGGCTGGTCTTCGTTAATGCTGATATAAGCCAAAGACCGGAAATGGTTAAAATACGCACCTCCAGTATCAAGTACTTCACTGAATAAAGCTATCACATCCTGTGAAGGGCTCGCCAGATAATTATACCGGACAGTAAGACCTTCCAGATGAGGTATCTTTTCATTGAACTTCACGGTATAACTGAACCCATACCAGGTATTATGAAAATTATCCAGCCGCTTTTCATTCTTCAGCACAAATTCCTGTTGTTCCAGAAGGGCAGTAGCAGCCTGATGAGGCTTTATGGAAATTCCACCACGCCAGTGATTTGCCCAGCCTCTGATGATAGTTTCTGGAAATGAACTGCTCAGCATTTCTTTATCTTTGTATATAAGCGAGAAAATGCCGGCAAAGAAGCCAGGTGCAGTTTTTAGTTCCAGCTTTTCACCTTTAAGTGAGGCTATCTTTTCCCCAGATTCTTCATAAGCAGTAAACTGCATTTGTTGCTGGCAATTCTGGAAAGTAGTCTGCTTATAGGAATAGCTATGAGAAACTTCTTCAATTTCCAGTTTGAGCTTGCGAGCACTGGCTATTTTCTGCTGCCAGACGCCACTTATGTATTTATCTTCAGCAAGCAAACTTTCATCACCATACAATTTAAGAGTTCTCTCATCTACACTGTCAGTCATCTCTGAATAACGGACACTTACATCTTCATCACAGAAAGGATTGCCTTCATTGATCACCAGCTCCTGCAACATACAATAATCAGGATAATCTCTGTTGCCAAAATACCAGTAGTAATAATCCTGCCAGTTCTGGAATTGATTAAAGATCAGCGTTTCTCCAGTGATTGATCTTTTCTCACCAGGTTTCAGCTCTCCTACTTCGTAAAGCACGCGCTGCCACCATTCACCAAATTTCAGTTTATGCTGAGCATCCCAGGAAACAGCTACAGAAAGACCATCTGTCAGATAATAATTCCAGCCGGGTAAGATTTTATTTTCATCCAGCTTGAACCAGTTATGGTTTTTCTCCTGCTCAGTCATTTTCAACAGCTTGCCATCATACACAGCATGCGTAGTAGCAGAATTATAGCAGGTTTCCCAATGCTGCAAATCAATGCTTTTATCACTGATATTCTCAATTTCAAAGTTATGCTCTACAATGTTATTATACTTCATTTTTAAAATATTGCACAGACGCAAATGCCCTTTGCTGCTGCTGTAATACAGCTTCATAAGTACACCATCAATCAGGTTTTCAAAACTAACCTTATCAGGAACTGCCAAGGTGAATTCCTTATCATATGGTTTACTCAGCTTGGGAACTTTCATAAACAGCCAGTAATTGGAGTTCAACACATTTATGAAAAGGACATTGCTACTACCTTTCCGAACATGGCTAAGCAGGAGCGAACCTTTTTGCATAAACCAGTAGTCCTGTCCTTCGCCAAAAATAATAGAATTCAGTTCAGGGACAGCTAACCTTAGCCTTCTATTATAAGAAACCTTTTCAGTTTCACCGGCAACTTTTACCTTAATTCGCTGATCATAGAAACAGCCCTTTTCCAGCTTTGCTTTCAGCTTGATTGTCCTGGTTTCCAGGGGCTGCAATTCCGTATTGATCTCCTTCTCCGAAAAATGCAGAGATTCGGAATCTATCAATACAGTAGAAAATTGTCTTATCTCTTTAAGGTTGTTTCTCAATTGCAGATACAAGTCAATAACGCCAGGACGATACAGCCTGTTCATTTCAGCTTTCAAATTAACCTTTACCGGAGCTTGAGGTTTCAGACCCAGCTTAAGAGGAAGGTGTTTGCCATTGATCTTCAGATTGGCAATAACAGCCGGGCTTTCATGATCCTTTCTCTCAAAATCGTCTATTACATCTATCCTAAAAGTTTCTGTTCTGCAGCCTGATAAGGTAATTATTCGTTTTTCAGCAGCAGCAATGTCAGCTTCACCAGCAATCTCTATCTCAATATTCATAGGTTCTGCCAGATTGCTTTTCATTTCCAGTTGCACTTCCGCTTTGCCGTAAAACACCTTGCAGTTATCAGCAAGCAGTTTCAGTTCAAAATCATTACAGCGGATTTGACTCAATCCTTTGGCATCTACATTAATGACTGCTTGCAGAAATTTATCATCTTTCTTCCAGCAATAGTGGAAAAATTCAAAGCCGTTCTCCATTTTGCTATCCGGCTCCAAACACAGATCACAATCTAAATCTTTGTACCAGTCTAATTGAGCAAACCAGGGCTGCAATAACTCTATATTCATTAATAAAGGCAGATAGTTCATCATATACATAGAAGAATTACTGGTTTGCCAGCAAAAACCTGTCTTTTTATATAATGGTACGGCTTTGGTATTTCCGCTCCAGGAATGCAGGTCTAATCTATTGTACCCCTGCTGAATAGTTTTCTCTAAAGCTTTCAGCAATAAGGCTTTGCCATATTTTCTGCCCCAGAACTCTGGTATCACATTCAGGAGAGGAATGTAAACAGCTTTTTTATCTCTGTATTCTTCCAGCTTACAGTAGCCTATCACCTTTTCATTATCATCAATAACCAGGTACAAAACAAGACTGTCTGCCGTAGTTTCTTCATTGAGCACCTGTTGTTCTGTCATATCCCACATATCGCCGTTCCAGCCTTCGGAACTGGCATTCCACATTTCCGCAATAGAAGCAGCATACTTAGATTCAAATTCTACAATTTGTGCTCCTTCCAGTTTTATTTGATCTATCTTCATCGGTAATATCCTTTTGTTTCTGCCCTATCAGTATGAATGACAGGGGCAATTTCATACTCCTCTGCTCTAACCATTCCATTCCACAGGAGATGTCTTTTTCATATTCTCCCATGAATCTGATCTCAATTTGGTTATCTATCAGTGCCATTAAAATCTCAGATAGAGTATATGTGAATTCATAATGCACTGGTGCTTCATATTCCACACCACCATAATAATCCAGGCTATCACTCCATTCCCATGCTTCAGAATGAAAATAGGGTTGAGTGATCTCTACTTTTGTCTCAGCATCACCTTCCCAGGGCATAAGATTAGAGAATGGGTGCGAATCATAAATAAAGAACTGCCCACCCTGCTTCAATAATCTATTAACTACTGCAAAGAAACGCCTGATATCAGGCAGCCAGACCAGACCGCCAATTGTCATATATACCAGATCAAAGCTGTCATTATATTCATCTCCCAGGTCATATACATCGCTGCAGAGATACTCCCCATCAATATTGCATGCCTTAGCCCTGTCTTTTGCCTCCTGAATAGCAGCATCACTGATATCCACACCCAGGCAATAGCCAGCACCCAAGTTTTTGAGCGAAAGCAATTCCCTGCCATTATTACAACAAAGATGAATAATATTTTTACCGGCTATTCCCAGTTCCTGCAGCTTGCTTAATTCCGGTTCATCCTGGATAATATATCCCGGTTGCTGGAAATTCTTGTCCCACTCCGTTTTTTTAGCTCTCTGATGATAAGGCACCACGGCATTCCAGGCAATCCGGTTCTTTTCGGTATATTCCTTGACGTCCATTACATCCTGTCCAGCTCTTCCAATGGCTCATTCAGCTCTTCCACTCCGGGAACAACAAAGCGACCATCGCGGATAATATCAAATCGTTCTCCCTCAAGAGTCACGGCTGTTATATTACCCAGTTCCTCATACGGCAGAGTTATATCAATATGCTTATTTGTATAAGCTTTGTTCATATCGGATTTGCGCATGATACTCACATCGTTATCACGGGCAGTGATCTCTTTACCATCGGGATTATAAACCGGCTTATCCTCTTCCCAACTGAAACAGGTATCGCCAATTGCAAAGTGCGGTCCCATCTTCTCGATGATCAAAACGGGCATTTTGGGTAATATATCAAATTTCTTCGCCATCAGATAAGCCAGAGTATTAGTGCCTATGGCAAATTCTCCCAAAGGCAGCTTCTCGTGTGGAAGAAATAGATTTTCAAAGACATATTTATGGTTCTTCTCTTCATTATCATAGTTTGTGCAGGTATAATCTGTGGCAAAACCCTCCCTGAAGGTCAATTTCAGGTTATTATAACGTAGATCATTCAGATAGATATCAGTTACATGCAGCACTCCATTAGTTCCTTTCAATTGTGGTGAGGTGAAGACTTCTCCTACAGGAATATTCACATCTGCCCCGCAATTGCAGAAATTGCTCTGCTTCGCCGGTTCAGATAGTTTCTGCATTTGAACACGGATATCTGTCAGATTTGCTCCCTTGCCCTTAACTTCAACATAATCTGCCTTATCTAGAATATCTATGATCTTTTGCTGAATGGCTTGCCAGTATTCTGAATCAAGCATGTTGATCTCGGCAGTGTTTTCAAAGATCTCAGTAAACTGCTCACCTATTTCCGGAACCGGGAATCCAATGATGCAAAAACTTGTTTCGCTCCTGGGTGCAAATTTATCCATTACCTGACTGCGTTGCATGCTTAGTTTCTGGATTAATATCTGCTGTTCTTTATTCAATTTCAGGCATTCATCTTTCTGTTCTGGAATAAAAAGTTCTTCACCAAAGCGGTCGAAGTAGATCCCTCCAGAATAACCTTTTAATATCTCAGAAGTTTTTTCGCATGATACTCTGAATTTGTCTATTAGTTGATCTACCAGAACCTCTGTGAGGTAAGATGCACTATCCCAACGGTGATCATAGATGTATTGAGGATTTACTTTACTGCCACCTGCATAGCTTATTATCGGTTCCAGACCACACTTACGCAACATCGGCAAAGCTTTGCGGACGATATGTTCCTGTCCTATATTGTAAATTATAGTGACTGTGTTTTTCTTGCTGTAGTCTTTGTTATCCGTTTTGAATCCTTGGATATATGCCTGCACCAGGATTTCTGCCAGCCTGGTCACTTTATCTTCAGGATAATTGTTGAGAAAACGTGCTGTTTCAATCTCGTTGGGTCCTATATGGTTCAAATATTGATAGAGATAGCGAATATCATTCAAATCTGTTTTCTCCACTAACTCAAGATATGGTCTGAACTCGCGGGAATACTGTTTTCTTTGCTGATATTCGCTTATGTCATCATCTCGCCGCATCATTGTTTGCTGAATGATCTTTGTCCAGACTTCTGGATCTGCTTCTGCCCTGTACAAATTCCCCAGCATGCTGCCCAACACCGCAATCTCAAAATGCTGATTCTCAACTGCTTTGTGATATAATGGCTGGATCATTGCAACTACTGCGGCAGCCAACTTGCCCAATTCTGCTCCAAATTTCTGAACCGCATAGGCTGGATTAGCAAAGCTGGTACTATAATCTTCTATCGAAACATCTTTGAGCAGAATTTTATTCATATTTTGTAAATCTTCGATTTTATACTTGAGATAAAAATCTTCCGTCCAGTCCTCAACCAATTGGCAGCTCATTTTGTATTTTAATCCCAAGCTATGAAAATATTTCTGCCAGTTATCAAATTGCTCCTGCGTTTCCAACAACATCTTCTCACAAACAATCAGATTGTTTTCATACTCCTCAAGATACTTCTCATTCAATCTTGTCTTTAATTCGTCTAACATGGCTACTCCTTATATTTCCATTTTTTAAATTGATACATATCTTCATCATTCATCAGCACATCCATCAGCACTCCATCTTCCCTATATTCTTTTTTCTGCACCACTCCCAGTTCAAAAAGATAAAATATTATCTTCTGCTCACTGTGCGGTATCAATACTTTTACAACGTGTGCAATATTTAATATCTGGTCAACCTCTTCAAGTAAAATATCCAGATTTCTATTTTTACTCGCAGAAACCAACAGTGAATGCGGATATTTTTCTCTTATTTTATCTGACTGCTGTCCATCAACTAAATCAATCTTATTAAATACCAGCATCACTGGAATACTGTCTGCCTTTATCTCCTTCAACACTATATTCACATCCGCTATATGGCATTCATATTCTTCATCCGTTATATCCACCACATGTAAAAGCAGATCTGCATCAATCACTTCCTGCAATGTCGCCCGAAATGATGCCACCAGATGATGAGGTAATTGCGAAATGAAACCTACTGTATCTGACATAATGATATCTCGCCCCTTTCCCAGATTCAGTGATTTGGAAGTAGATTCCAGTGTTGCAAAAAGCTTGTTTTCCACCAGTACGCTACCACCTGTTAAAGCATTAAAAAGCGTTGATTTCCCTGCATTAGTATAACCCACTATACATACTTTCTTGAAATGCGAAAAACGATATTGCCGCTGCACTTCTTTCTGACTGGCTATCTTAATCAGTTCCTGCTTTGCCTTTCTGATTTTCTGGCGTACGTAACGTCGGTCCAGCTCAAGCTGTTTCTCCCCACTACCTCGCGAAATTCCTCCCGTACTCGTTGTACCTTTTTCCCGGTCCAAATGTTCCCAGAGTTTACGAAGTCGCGGCAGTTCATATTCATGACGTGCTAAATTTACCTGGATCTTCGCTTCATTAGACCGGGCATGCTGTTGAAATATCTCCAGGATCACTTCCGTCCTGTCCAGTATATCCTTCTCAAATTTCCGCCCAATATTCCGTATCTGGGAAGGTCGCAGATCATTGTCATAAATGAGCACATCTCCATCTTCCATACCAGAGACAATGCTCTCTATAAAACCGCTGCCTGTATAAAGAGCCTTATCCGGATGCTCGCGTTTCTGAATATTTATACTCACTGTTTCCAAACCCATCGTCCTGACCAGCAACTTTAATTCCTGCAGCGATTTCTGCTTTGATTCTTCTTCATGTGCTGAGCAGATGCCCACCAGATGCGCTTTGGATAATTTCGTCCCTACTTCCTTTAACTCTCTGTTACTCATCTTTTTACCTCCTAAATCGCCTGATACATCTCTTCCATAAACTGGTTGCGATAAAGTTGCCAGTAATGTCCCTGCTGTTTTAAAAGTTCTGCATGGTTACCCATCTCGATAATTTTACCACGCGATATCACCAGAATCCGGTCGGCTGACCTGATTGTTGATAATCGGTGTGCTATGATAAAACTGGTTCTATCATGAAGTATCTGTTCTATCGCCTGCTGGATCATCTGCTCAGTTTCAGTATCTACTGAGGAAGTTGCTTCATCGAGAACAAAAATTGACGGATTGCCGATAATTGCCCGGGCAAAGGAGATCAGTTGCTTCTGTCCCGAAGATAATCCTGCTCCGCCTTCACCTACTTCACTCTCATAACCTTTTTCCAGTTTGCTTATAAAATCATGTGCATTTACCAGTGTTGCTGCCCGGATTATCTCCTCTTCTGTAGCTTCCAGACTGCCATAACGGATGTTATCCCGTATCGTACCGCTGAAAAGATGAGGCGTCTGCAATACATATCCTATATGAGATTGCAACCAGAGAAGCGGGCGCTCACGGTAATCTATTCCATCAATCTTAATACTCCCCTGCTGCGGTTCATAAAACCGGCAAATCAGGTTTACTATGGTGCTCTTCCCAGATCCGGTCTCACCTACAATCGCGATCTTTTCGCCTGCCCGGATACTTAAATTGAAGTCTTCCAGAACTTTCTCGCCTGACTTATATTCAAAGCCCACCTGCTCAAATTGGATCTCTCCCCGAATCGAAGGCAAGTTGCTGCTATAACCGTAATCATCAGTCTTATACTTCTTCTGTATCTCTTCACTGTCCCGGATCTCCACCTTTTCTTCAAGTAGCGAAAATATCCGTTCTGCTGATGCCTGCGCATTCTGTAACTCGGCAAATATACGCCCGATCTGATAAATTGGCTCCATCATAATGGATATATAGCTCATAAACGCTGATAAGGTTCCAAAAGTAACTGTTCCCAGTATTACACCACTTCCACCTTTCCACAATACCAGCGAAGTACCTGTCATACCCAGTATCAGCAAGATCGGTAAAAATATTGCCGATATGATGGCTGCTCGTACCGAAACTCTGAACATCCTGCTGGTCAGCTTCTGGAAATCATTCAGATTTTTGTCTTCCAGAACAAGCGTCTTTGTTGTGATTGCTCCTGCTATTCCTTCACTTACTACCCCTGTTATCCGCGAGTTCGTTTTTCTCACATCACGGTAGGATTTCAAGATCAGCTTATGAAAATAAAAAGTTATAACTGCCATCACTGGTAATATCGTCAAACTCAATAACGCCAGACGCCAATTGATGATCAGCATTGCCGTGATATTGCCTAAAAGCAGCACTATTCCCCAGACCATATCTACCAGTCCCCAGGAAATTATCTCACTTAATCTGCCCGTATCCGAAGTCATCCTTGCCAGGATCCAGCCCACTGGTGTCCGGTCATAATAACTGAATGCCAGATCCTGAAGTTTCTTGAAACCGTCCTTGCGGATACGATAGCATAAACTGATTTCTATCTTACCTGCCCAAACGATAAAAAAGAAAATATTAAAGGTTTGGAGTACAAATATTCCCAGAAATCCGGCAATGAACAGCCAAATTCCTTCAGTTTGTCCGGGTGTGATGAAATCATCTATTGCCCAGCGGTTAAAGAGCGGATAGATTATATCCACTCCCGCCGTCATCATCATCAAAATTGATAACACTGCCAGTTGCTTCCGGCAGGGTTTCAAGTAAGCAATGATCTTCTTGAAAGTTGCTGGATCGAACTGCTTATTATAATCATATTCTTCAAATCCCTTCATAATATCCTTCCAGTATTTACTCTTCAATTTTTCATTTAAAGTTTCAATTTTACACTATATTACTCACCTGGTCTAAATCAAAGCTGCTCTGTATTTTCCAGATTCGCTGATAAATACCAGGCTGCAGTATCAATTCCTGGTGTGTTCCCGATTGCTTTATTCTTCCTTCTTCCAGCACAAATATCCGGTCTGCTTCCGAAATCGTCGTCAGCCTGTGTGATATTATTATTGTCGTTACTTTGTTCTGACGTGCCAGAAGGCGTTGCCTGATCTTGCGGTCTGTTTCTGTATCAACTGCCGACAGTGAATCATCGAATATCAGAATCGGACTTTCCTGCAATAGTGTCCTTGCCATGGCAATGCGCTGCTTCTGACCTCCACTCAAAGTTACACCTCGTTCTCCCACCAGTGTAGAATATCCTTTATCAAATTCATTGATCACTTCATGGACTGCTGCCTGATCGGCTGCTTTAATTATTCCTTCGCTGGTGAATTCCCGTTCCGTTATCCCGATATTTTCCTCTATGCTTCTTGAAAATAAAAACGGTTCTTGCAGTACAATCCCGATATTCTTCCGGATATAATGTTTATCCAGCTCTCGCAATTCCCTGCCATCTATTTTTATTGAACCTTTTTGATAATCATACAGACGCGGTAATAGGTGAACCAGGCTCGATTTCCCCGAACCTGTGGCTCCCAGAAAGGCTACTGTCTCTCCCGCTTTTATTGTGAGAGTCACACCTTTTAATACTGGTTTCTCAGCTTCATAACCAAACCAGACATCTTCAAACTCTATATCTCCGAGAATCGGAAGACCTTCGGTTACTCCCAGTTTTTCCTCTTCTTCATTGAGTATTTCATCTATCCTGCCGATTGAAACTACACTCTTGCTGACATCTACCAGTATCCTGCCCAATGAACGGAAGGGCCAGATCAACATCCCGATATAGGAACTGAATGCCATCATTGTACCCAGAGTTATCTTCCCAGTCGCTGCCTGCCAGGTGGCGATTGATATCACCACCACCATCTGTATCCCGCAGAGTAGATCTGAGCATGACCAGAATAAAGCCAGGTGTTTCATCATCTTAAATAGCTCTCGTGTATAATCACTGTTCTTTCCGTCAAATTTCTCGATCTCAAAATTCTGGGAGGCAAACGCCCGCACTACTCGAACTCCGGTTACATTCTCCTGGATCACGCTGTGCATCTTGCTCTCAGCTTTTTCAACTCGCTCAAATACACTCCTGATCCGCTTGTAAAATATCAGTGAAAATGCCATTATAAAAGGCATCAAAACCATTGAAAATAAGGTCAGCTTCCAGCTCATCGGGAACATGAAACTTAACGCAAAGATCAACATGAATATAGTCCTGCCTATCTCCACTAACTGCATCGCCAGCATTCTGCGGACAGTTTCAATATCTGACGTGCTTCGCTGGATCAAATCTCCCGTTTCCACTCGCTGATGATAACTAAACGGCAATTTCTGAATATGATCATATAGCCGGTTACGCAGATTCCTCGCAATATTCTCCGAAGCTTTGGCACTGAATTTTCCCTTCAAAAATTGTACCACTCCCTGGATTATTGCCAATATTACTAAAAATAATGCACAGATCCAAAGATTTCGCATCAGGTAGCTACGACCTCCCAGATAATCGAATATCCCTTTGATCAATGGATCTATCCATGTTGTTCCTCCCAGCTCTTCACTCCCGATAATATTATCCACTGTTATCCGTAAGACCAGAGGCCAGATAAAATTCACTAAAGCTGCCAATCCCACTGATATCACTGCAAATATATATAGATGCCTCTCTCCCCTCATCAATTTCCATAATCTTTTCAGATTCTTCACCGTCTGTTACCTCCATAAAAAAAAATCCCGCAGGCTTTAAGTCCCCCGGGATTTCTGGATAAAAAAATTGTGGAACACAAGCGCTGTTTTGTTCAACCTTACGCTACTGGTTCCACAAATATATTTTCTGCCTCTGGCAGCTTTGATTAACTATCTGTTTTTAGTGAAAGCCAGTACGTCTAGTTTCTAAATCCTCGTAATTTCATCATTATGCACTTTCTCCTTTTTTATTTATTACAATACCAAAATCAAAAATTGGTTTTTCTCTGTCAACTTAAAAAATTTATTTGCTTTCCCCTTATCGGGATTTGCGGAATTCTACCCCTGAGATTATATCTATTATCCGGCTGTGATCATTTACAATATCCCTAACTGTCAATTCAGTCGTTCCCGCTGTTCCGCCTGCTCTGATCACTATTGATTGCCCATTTTGATTGACCAGAAATATTTCTGCTATTGCCGGATTATCTATCTCCCAGACATATTCCGGTTCTTCTGCCGCATTATATGTGGTTGCTTCCAGTTTATGACCTGCAGAATCGATGATTGTGTATTCCTCTATACCATAGGGCAGATTATTCTCCGGATCAATATTCACATATACTCCCGGTAAAGTGCCGTAAAAGCCACTGCTGTTAAATATTCCATTGATAATTGAGTCGCTGCCTGTATTGGGATTATTCAAAATACTGATCGCTATTGTATGATCAACATTCCCTCTTTTAGGAGTTATATAATGCAGCCAGTAGAAGCTGCTTAAATAATCTGTGATCTCTTGCTGGATTATATCAAAAACTGAATTGGCTTCTGCCACTGTCTCCAGCTCAAAGAAACCTCCGTTACCAAGTGCACTCAATGCTGCCTGATCTATCTCATGCCCTATTCCCATTGTATATACCAGTTTATTACCCCTGGCTTCAAGTGCTTCTTGCAGAGTTGATGAACCCTGAGTATCACTGCCATCTGTGACAACTATCAGATTTCCCTTGTTGATGTTTTCCGGATAATACATATCTGACCAGCGGTCAACACCAGTTATTATTGCTCCATAGAGATCCGTAGAGGCATAACCCGTCTGTATGGAATTTATTGCTCCTATCAGGTTTGCCTGATTGCTTGTGAAATCCTCCATCAATTCTACCTGCTCGGAAAAGGCATACACGCACATCTGTTGATCTGGCTCCATATCTTCCACAAATCCATAAGCTGCCAGCTTGATCTCCTCCAGCAGGCTTTCCATACTGGTGCTGTTATCTATCATTAATACTGTTCGTATCGAGGAATTGATGTCAGACCCGCTATATATATTCAAGGCGGATTCCACGGCATCTATTTCTTCGCCATCCTCCAGAAATAGAAAGTCTGCTTCTTCAAATTCTGTGGTGACATTATCCGCTCGATCAGTTACCCGATATACTACATCAATATTGCAGGGCATTTCCGCTCTTAGCAGATGATTATGCAACTTATATCCTGGCGGAACAGGATCAACCATGGTGATGAAACTGCTCTCAGTACCAAGCCAGGTTGTTCCATCTGTTAATTCTGCATCTACCCGCCATTGATAAATTGTTTCGTAATCCAGATTATGAAGCGTATAAGATGTATCTCTTAGTCCACTTACAATCAAGTTTAAGCCCGATATGTCACTGCCGGCATAAAGATCATAAGCCTCTCCATCTATACAACTCCACGATAACGTGGGATTGATTTCAATATATAACTCATAATCTTCAGGATGCAGGTTATAAAATCTGTCTTTGGTATTAAAATCGTATATTTCACTCATCAATTCCTGAGTGTCGTTATATATTGCTTTCACCTGCCAGTAGTATTCAACTCTATAATCCAGTCCCGCAACTTCATAACCAGGATCCTCAAGCCCTGATGCTATCTGCTCAAGCTCATCAATTCCAGTTCCCAGATAAAGGTCATAAGTAAATTCCCCTACTCGACGTGTATTGCTGGAATTTTTCTTCTCATCGCCACCATTTTTAAAATTGCTCCGGTTCGCATCAATTGCCCAGTTTAATGTCAAAGCTATCTCCTGATCGCTTGCCCCGTTAGATGGCGATATCTGCTGCCAGTCTGGCGACATCGTCCCAAAATGCATGATTTCACTGGGTGCTAATTCACTAATAATATTTCTTGCCTTCACCTGCCAGTAATATTCTGTGTTATATAGCAGATCATGTACTGATATATATTCATCGAGACTGTTCTGGACTACTGCTTCCAGTGTATCTGGATCAAAACCCAGATAAAAGTCATAATAGATTATCGTTGGATCTTCTTCCCGATTGTCATTTTCTGCTCCGGTTATTATATCGCTGTCTGGCACTTCATCAGGCAAAGATTTGTTTAATCCCCAGCTAAATGTGAGGTCCAGCGATTGTTGTCCCGCTCCATTAAACGGAAAAAATGATCCCCAGAGTCCATTTCGAGTGGAAAATGATAATACCGGTCCTGCTTCTGGTACGTCACCTCCATTATAAGCTATCACCTGCCAGTAATAAGTCGTACCTAAATATAATTGATCTATGATATATTCGGTTAATGTAAAATTGTCTTCTATCAATTCCAGACTGTCTGCCTGTGTTCCGATATATAACTGGTAATAATAGGCAAAATCACAGCTCCAGTACAACGAAATATATGGCTCAATTCCACTTGTGCCATCAGTGGGATAAAAATCTGAAAATGATGCCGGTCTCGGAGTGTATTCAAGCTCGTCCATACAACTGCTAAGTATTAATAATACCATGCAAAGTATTAAAAAGAATAAAAACTTTATCCTCATACTTTCTCCTTTGCTGGAAATAGTCTTTTTCGTATCTCTTCTTAGTTTTTCTTTGATTTTTATGATTTATTTGTCAAGCAGTTCTTATTACCCCGGAGGAAGAACAAGCTCTAACTCACCTTTTTTCCCAATAATTCAACCTTTAATATAACAGGCAGTAGTGAAAATATTGACCCAATATATGAAATAGAATTCAGTAAAGGACTGGTAAAAGTATTCTCAAGTGTCAATGCTCTTATTGGCTCAGGGGGTATGTATAACGCAGACCCCAATGCTGCCCATCAGGATTCTGTAGGTTTCTGGTTCCAGATGAACTTGCCTAATCCTGACCTGGATCAGATCTTGAATGTTTATGATCTCCCCTATAATCCATATATTCTCCAGCAGGGTAACTGGCTGCATGAGATCCATCTTATGAATCAACCCTGCACAGAGCGGGGTAATAATTGCGGAGCAGACGATCTATTTGGCACTGAAGATGATGTAAGTGACTGGGGAACTGGAGTTTTTTATGTATCATCCACTGGACTTCACTGGGGACTGAATTTCCCCATAGGTGAATTTTACCATCCGATAGAGCGAATGAGCATAGCAGATGCCTACATACATTTTGCTACGGAATTATATGGTTTAGCCCAAACCAAGCTGTATTCAGAAAATATCCTGGAAAGTAAACTTGCCCAGAAAATCATTATTTACAATAAAAAGGAAATGATCTTTCTGAGATAGAAGAAAGATTCTATATTAAAAATTCTTCCACATTGAGAAGCGAATTAGGACGAATATTTTAGACCTTTTATAGAAATTGAAGCAAATAGTGAATTATAAGAGCAAGAGAAAATAACTTCATATCCATATTATGTAAATTATTCACGCATTTACAACACATTGACTGAAACATATTATTAAAGTGTAATAGAGGAAGAAAAGATTATCTATTATTTGACTTTTGGTATAGAAGGTAATAAAGTGAAAGCATTCATTGGAAGAAAGTAAAGAGGATAAAATTGATTATGCAGCAATACTGGCTAATAATGGTAATATTGATGCAAGGGATTATCTACTTGATAATCTGAAAGAACTTGGACATAGTGAGGAAATCCTATTTTAACTGACAAATATGAGTTATAGTGATGAGCAATTAGCGCAGATTAAGAAAAGGTTGGATAAGGATAACGCAAAAATCCCTAAATAGAGAATACCAAAAATAAAGAAATTCGAAAAGGAAAGCAAATTTGAACTACGTATTAGCCTCGATTATGTGAGAAAATACGCATGCAATTTTTTCTTAATTCTATATTGACAAAAAATCTGATTTTCTATTAAAATCTGGTTAGCAATATTCCATCTCGTCTGTTTTTTAATGACTATTATTTCCGACTCGTCTTCAGAGTACCGCCGGCGAGTCACATCAGCATTATTATCCTGAAGAGGTAGTAGGTACGAATAATTATTTGCCCCCTACGGTTAAATTAATATTCCTTGTTCGCTTTAAGCTCCATAACAATACCTTTATCATCAAAAAAAACATTTACACTCTGGGATTTTATTGTACTGGTATCCAAACCATCTGAAGGTGAAGTGTAAGACCATGTCCAAACCTCTGACACATCTTCATGATCTTCGGGATAATCCTTAAAACTCGTTGGGTAAAGTGCCTTGCCGGAGGGGGCACCCATAATTGATAGAACATCTTCTTTAGTAGATGAATTTCTAACAATATTATCCTTAGAATCGTAATTGAATATTGTTTCATCCTCTTTAAAACCACTGTTATAAACATAGGCATTCAGTTTATTTTCTTTAAATTCTAAAAATAAAACACGTGCAGTTGCAGAAGCAAGACTCCCGCTGGCATAAACATAATTCATTACTTCAATATCTCCATCATTATTGGAACTAGCTGTCAATGAATTAGGCTCCCCAAATAAAAATTTAGCATCGCTCTTCGTTGTTTCTCGTAAAACAAGTTCTGATACATTCTCAAGTGAAAAATTTCGCCCAACTGTAGCACAACCTGCGAATAGCAAAATAACCATGGTAAGTAACAATATTTTTTTCATATAAACCTCCCTTAAAATTCATTATTCCGCGCTTTCTGCGTGTTCAGCGGTTGAAACAATTATTTCGAGGAACTGGATATCCTCGCTCCCAGTGCCGGATTCCGAGTTCAGGATCACTACTTGAGCAATACCATTTTTCCACTGGAAGTATAACGACCGGATTTTAACATGTAATAGTATATTCCACTGCCCACTGGATTATTATTCTTATCAAATCCATCCCACACGATCCGTTGCTCACCGGCTGATACATTTCCGTTAACCAGTTCTTTCACCAGTTGACCCTTCAGGTTATAAACACTCAAATTTAATGCTGCTGGCTGATCTAAATTGAAAACTATCGCTGTCTCTGGATTAAAGGGATTGGGATAATTACCCAGCAACCGGATATTTCCCTCTGATATTTCGTTCGGATCATTATCTGTCAATGCCACTGTGATCACCACTTCATCCGGTTCTGAGAAATATGTCCCGTCTGATACCATCAAGCTGATAATATACTCAGTCTCTTCTGTTACCGCTGGTGCTGTAAATACAGGATTGACAATATTACTCTGTGATAGTTCTATTCCTGCCGGTACAGTCCAATTATAACTGAGCTGATCACCATTCAAATCATAAGAACCACTTCCGTCCAGATTTACTTCTCCCCCAGATACCACTGTCATATCGTTTCCTGCATCTGCAACTGGTGCTGTTGGCGGGGCAATAGTCGCTGCCACCATCTCACTCATTTCAGATTCTCCAGTTACGAATAATGCTGTTATCCAGAATAAATACGTTCCTAGACCCAGATTATTTATCATATAACTCGCTTCATCTGGATCTGCTGTACCTTCCAGTAAGCCATTGTTATAAATATTAAATCCCAGCAGACTGCGGTCAAATTCACTGTGATCCCAGCTTAATAATACATCATCCCCATTCAAAATCTCCGCTGTTACATCATACGGTGCTGTAATGGTTTCATAAGGAAAAAGACTGAATACTCCACCCTGATCACTATTAAAATTACTCCCCGCAGGATTTATATTAGAAAGATAAAAATAGCCATTTGCCCAGCCTGACCAGCCAAAATTGAAGTGAAAATAACTCGTCCCCTGATAGCCGTCCAGATTAAAGGCATGACCATATCCTCCACCTATTCCACTATAGATCAAAGGTCGTCCTGCATCCAGATCCTCCCGGATATAAGCCTCATAAGCTGTGATAGAATAACTGTCCTTCGCCCGGAAAGTTGCTCCCGGATGATAATCAAAAAATGATACCATCGCATTACGTGCACTGTAATTGCCATATCCCACCTGCGCTCCTGAGCCGTCTGGTCCATAATCCATCTCTACTGCTACTCCGCAAGCCCACTGCAACTCCTTGGATTCACTGGTTGCATAACTGTTTTGCATATTATCATAATCAAAATTGGTCGCTTCAAAATCGCACGAGATCTCGCCATATTGATCATGATAATAGGTGTGAGACCCATTTCCCTGAGTTGGATGTCCCCAAAAATACATCACCTGTGCCATAGAAACCGCTACGCAGCCAGAATAAACAAAGGGATTTGTCTGACCCGGTCCATAAGGACAATACTGACTCCACGGAGAATCCTGGTTCCAGTTACAGGTCATCAACGGTGCTACATCTCGAAGATCGCGGTCTGCTTCAAATTCTGACCCTGTTACAAGCAATCGCTGCCATTCTGTTTCAGCCCTTTCTCCGGCTGCAAAGTCGTTTCTCCGAATCTCCCCCATATGCCACTGCCATTCAAAAAACCAGTCTTCCATTTGTACTGGTATATTTGCCGGATTATATTCATTCTCAAAACTATAGGCTAAAACAGGAATTGAACGATCATCTGCTGCTACGATCACATATCCGCTCTCATTAAAATTAAATATATAAAAATCTGCTATCCCTTCACCAATCGTATAACTCTCCGACCAGTTCAGGTTCTGCATATTTCCACGTTCATTAATTATATTAGCTGCCACCTGACGCGCATCCGACATCTCCACCGGTGCTGCCAACAGTAATCCTATCCCCATTATCATTAAAATCGTTATTAACTTCTTCATCCACCACTCCATTCTCAATTTTTGTGGAACATCCTGACATACCCCCAGATTGTCAATCATTAAATTCAAACTCTGTCATCCAACCGTCTAATAATCCACCCAGCCAGGCACAGGAGTTTTGAACGGTACCCCGGGCAAAACTTCTGGTCAACTTCAACAACCAGCCTGATTTTGATAGTTAATATTACATCACCACCAACAATCGCCCAGATGCCCTGATCAGAGTACATTCTATCCCGATAAACCGCCTATGGCTCCGAACTTAAACTCAACCTCAGTATCTTCTGGTGCGCCAAAATTCAGCTAATCTACTGCATCACAGCCATAAATAAAGATACGAAACCAAATATAATGCTATCCTCCACTTTTTAGAGAAATGTCTTTCTTAGAAGAGTGTTGCCCATGATAATGTCTGCAGAGTAAGCTGCAAAAGAGTTTTCAAATAAGCCTTTAACTTCTCAAATCACTCCAAAGATGTATTAGATTGAATTGCTCTGGCTCAATATATTTACGAGTGAAATCCTGTTCACAAGTTACTACTTTCTCTGAGAAATCAAAATTCAGTTTAGGTAGTTGATCTGGCATGTAGTTATTAACAGATTCTAAAATATCAAAAGGCTCCATATTTATAATATAGCCAATCATCATACCGGAAGGAGCCCGTTTACTATATCCGTGCTCCACAGAATCGAAACGATTAATTCCCTGTATGACATAATTTTTATTAAAATTCCATGATCCCTTTTGTTTTCCTAACCGCTTGCATTCGACGTGAAAAGGAATGCAATACGAAGATGCTTCTGTTGTATTACTATTTATAATGTTACACGTAAAATCGGGTCGTTTTCTTTTCTTTCCTCCAGTTAAATCATTTTCTGTTACTGGAGGAATTGGTTTTTCCCAATCAGGAGGTGAAACTTCACCTTCAATTTCAAGGCAAACATGAAGCAATATAAGACACAGAGATTCTGATATTTCATTTTCATCTTTATCAGCTTTTGTCTCTAATCGCTGTAATGCTTTTTTGAAAATTGAATAATACAGCTTTTCATGTTTTACCCATAATGCAGGGAAATCTCCAAAAGTTTTCCACTTAGGCGACATTATTCAATATTTTCCTTTGCTGGCATAGTATTAAACATTCTTATGCTCAAAGTAGATTCAGCGTCTTCCCTGGCAAGACTGCGAGTCCAGAAACGTTTCTGATTGCGTTTAATGATAATAATGGAAGTGTCAGTAACCACCTGAACAATTCCCTCTAAAAGTATCTGCGATGTTCCCATTTGTCGAGGTAGGGCATCGCCTATTTCTTGAAGATAATCACTCCATGTATCTTTTTTAGGGATCAAATCCCATTTCTCTTCTAACCCAGCAGGATAAAACTCCAGAGCAAGTAAATTTTCCGTAGCGCCTATATGTACATTAACTCGTAATTCTTCATCATCTTCCAGATAAGGTTGCCATTTTTGGAGAATATCTCAGTATAGTTCTTTATCCACAAAGTATTATCTTTTGTGCAAGCAGATTCTATCCCTATACTATTGTATGGTTTATAAAAGAATGGCAAAGTAATTTCGCAACAATCCCTTATCAAATCCCGCTGTGCTTCAGAAAATTCATATAGGTCAAAAACTGCTTCATCAAGTTCTTTCTCATATTTAATGCGCTTAGAATTAATTATTTCTTCTGATAAACCATTTGGGTGAACCGCATCATACTCATCAGGCTGATAGTCTCTTAACTTATCCACTATTTCAATTATTTTATCTGTTTTACTGTTTTGAAATTTAAGTTTAACTGGTAAATTATCCCTTTCTTTGATAAGAATCTTATCGTTTCTAATTCCCCAATTTGCCGAGGTCATAAATAGATAGTATCTCGCAAAGGATGACCATAAACAACCAAGCAATAATTTATATTGCCATTCTTGATTTTCCTTAAATTTCAAACCATGGATTGAATTTGTAAAACAGAATTCTTTGGATACATATCTAGCAATTATTTTTCCAAAAGCATTATTTTTCTGTTCAACCCCCTGTTTAACTATTATTCTCTTTCCAA
This sequence comes from uncultured Candidatus Cloacimonadota bacterium, assembly GCA_964485055.1. GTDB lineage: Bacteria > Cloacimonadota > Cloacimonadia > Cloacimonadales > TCS61 > Stygibacter. The sequence goes on along the minus strand of CAZAHZ010000003.1, from coordinate 2,053 downwards.
AGTAACATCCTTCATATTTTCCTCTACTTTCTACCATAGTAAGATTATTTTCAATAAAGTTTATTGGTTTGTATCTTGATAAAGATTTATGATCAGCTATTACATATTTTGCTAACCATTTTGCTGGTTTTGATTTATTCCCAACTTGAAAACCAACATTATGAAGGCTTGTATAATTTGATAATGGCTCCAGAGAATCTAACCGTTTAATGAATCGTTCATCTGCAATTCTCCCCATCCAATTTAATTTCCATGTTTTATTGTCCGTAATATCCTGATTAATAATATAATTATGATCAATCTTAGAAAGCAATATTGCTTGTGTGCTTTTCAAAGAAACAACTTGCTTGGCTGACCAATAATCTATAGGTTGCCCTTTTTGCTCGTTTTTACTAAAGTGAATTAAAATAAAAGGTGATCTTGCTCCCTTGAAAAAGAAGTCCCTCACATGAGTAAAATTATATATTTCATGCAGACAGATTTGAGCAAAGAATTTTTTTCTGAAATCTTCATTAGTTCCACTGGTCTTTAAAAGCACTCCAACGGAGGTCAACATTGCGCTTACACCGTCATCCTTTAAAAACTCTAAAGCTAACCAAAGAAATGCCTGGGATGATTCATTATTGCCAATTGGTTTAGAATTCGCTTCACACCAATCCAGCATCTCTTTATTCATTTTTTTTATTTCCGCATTTGCCTTCCTATCTGGCGATCCCCAGGGAGGATTCCCAACTACAAGATCATAAGTTCCATAATACTCTTTTTTCACATTAAAAGCATTACCCACTTCGATTGAACCTGAGTTTGTTTCTGATTTTAATAAATAAGGTAATTTATTACAATTTTTAATATGTTCTTGGATGGAACAAGGCTCAAGGTAATGCAGCATGGATAAATATAAACTGAAAGCCGTAATTCTCGCTGCCTCTTCATTATACTCAATACCAAATATCTGACTACTAAGAATCTCTTTTAGTTCATCAAAATCAAGAGTTCTTTGTTCTTCACTTATTTTATAACGGACTATGCGCCTGAAAGCTTCAACCAGAAATATTCCAGATCCACAGGCAGGATCCAATATCCTGGGTTTTTTCTTGATTTCCTCGGCTGTAAGAACTCTTGAAATTAAGAATTCAGCTAATACTGGAGGAGTATAATATGCACCAGTTTGACGGGCTTCGCTTTTCTTTTTTTCTATATTAGTTGTTGTATGATAGAAATCTTCATAAATTGCACTGATCAGATCAAGCGGTATAATATCAAATTTGTAAGAAAAGAAAAACAGTTTCTGCTGAGGATCTGCATCTCCATAAAGAAGTCTTTGAATCAAGTCTAAATGTTTACTTTCGACATTTTGTTTTTCTCCTTCTACATCGGGAAACATATCACCGTTAAAATCTTCTGAAAGAGTCTTATAAAATTCATAAGTAAATTCTTTATCTCTCAGTATTCTCGGATAGTAAGCTTTAACTTCAGATAAATTACTCTCGTCCCAACTTGTTGGTTGATTTAATATTTTCTCCCACTTCTCGTTATTAATGGCAACTTTATTAAAATATTCCTTGGTTAAAATTTTACGATCTTCCAGATACCGGATAAATATTGATCTACCGATCAGGGCATGGGCATATTTGATTTTATCGTCTCTTAAACCTGCTACAATTAGTTCTTGGCGTACGATCTTCAAATCCGATATTAAAGCCATATCTGCGCGGTTTTTCAAATCTCCAAAACGACCTGACTCAAAAACCTTTCCCGACTCAATATTATCTCGATTAAATTCTTGCAGTTTTGTTGTTATATTCTTAATTTCCCGAATTATCTTAAGAGACTTTAATGAATCTTCTTCTTTACGCAATGGTCTTTGCGCTAAATCTATTACAGATAATTCTCCCTGACATTCTAAAAACAATATTCGTGGTCGGGCTAAACACCAAAGTTTATTATATTTCTCAATTTTATCTTCTTCGCTTAGGCATTTGGCAAAAACGACTACAGGATTGAATATTCCGGAGCAAATTGAACCGTCAGTCCGGCTAAATGATACCGATAT
>CAZAHZ010000002.1:0-33481 GCA_964485055.1 uncultured Candidatus Cloacimonadota bacterium | reverse complement strand
ATAATCTTTCGTGTTCTTTTTGGATGACGATACGTTTTTTTTCTTCTTCTATGATCCGCTTTTGCAGAAAGATTTCACTCGCAATCTCCTGCAATTGAGCATCAAGTATCCTGTAATCTACGGGTTTTTTAATAAAAGCGTTAATTCCATAGTCAATAGCTTCCAGAAAGTAATCAACATCAGTATAAGCAGAAATAATGATAATCTTGATATGATTGTCATTTTCTCTAATTTGTTGAACCATTTGCAATCCGTTCAAATTTGGCATCTTGATATCAGTGATGATCAGGTCAGGTTTTTCAGTTTTATATTTTGCGAGTCCGGTTAATCCGTCAGAGGCAAGGATTACTTCTCTGAATCTCTTGAGGAGGGCTTTGTTTAGAGAATGAAGAACTTCTCTGGCGTCTTCGCAGTATAAAACTTTTAGATCAAATTTATATTTTTGCGGTGAATCAACCATATTTTACACAAATCCTTTCCGATTATTTTTGTTCAGATAGTCAACCAGGCTTTTTACTTCCTCTGATTTGTCTTTATCAGCTATGAGAATAACATCTTCGGTTTCGATGATCACCAGATTATTCACACCGATGAGGCTGACCAGTTTATCAGAGTAAACAAAATTATTATGACTTTCGATAGCCAGAGAGTCTTTTTTAAAGAAATTATTATTTTCATCTTTAGGAGATAACTCATAAAGAGCTTTCCAACTGCCAACATCACTCCATCCGAAATCAGAGGGGATAACGGCGATATTTTCAGATTTTTCCATAATGGCAACATCCACAGAAATTCTGGGCATTTGCTTATAAAGAGAAGTGATGTCTTCGTGTTTACCGTGTTTATTCCAGATAACTTTAATACTATCCAGTACATTCCAGATGTCAGGTTGAAGGTTTTTGTAAGCTTGACTGATAGTCTTTATTTTCCAGATGAACATACCGCTATTCCAGAAAAACCTGCCGGTTTTCAGATATTTTTGGGCAGTATCGAGATGAGGTTTTTCCTTAAACCGGGCAACCTGCCAGTAGAAATCATCTATCTGTTTTCCAGTTTCAATATAACCATAGCAAACAGCGGGATAAGTTGGTTTTATTCCAAAAGTAACCAGTTTATCCAATTTAGCGGTTTGTTCGGCAATAGCCAGGCATTTGTAAAATTCCTGAGTATCAGAGATCAGATGATCAGATGCAGCTACCAGCATGATCTCGTTTTCATCATATTTATTTTCCAGCCACGCCAGGCTGAGTGCAATGCAGGGGGCTGTATTCATGCCAAAAGGCTCAATAATAATATTATTCGGATTTAATTCAGGAATATGTGATTTAACCAGCTCCACCTGACTGGTTGAGGTGACGATGTAGATATCGTTAATATTTATCCTTTTCAGTAAGCGGTCAACAGTTAATCTGATCATGGAATCCGGGCTGACAATGGATAAAAACTGTTTGGGGTGGTCTTCACGGCTAAGGGGCCAGAAACGGGAGCCAATACCTCCTGCCATAATTAATGCAATCATGCGTTATTCTCCGTTAGAACGGTTATCTATGATGTTTGTATTCTCCGGAAAATCAGGAATGAATATACCTTTCGGCAGCTCTCCATTAATTATTTCCTCAGAAAATTGATAACTGACGGAGTTGTTATCTTTATCCGTGATCTGGACGGAAAATATTAATCCATTTTGCAGGCTGATCAGAATTTCTTCCTGATCTTTTTTTAACAGAATTTGGGTGCTATCATCAATACTGGAAATTAGTTCCTTTTCGCTGCCAGTCCAATAGGCTTTGATGATCTCTACAGGGCGGATAAAAAAATCAGCCTTGTCCATATAGATAGCCTGGCTTCCTTTAATATCATGGACAATTACAGTATTTCCCAGGACGAATAATTCCTGCTCATCAGGTGGCAGATAAGTAATAAACAAAGAATCGCTATTATAATATATCCTGCCAGAAGCAGATTTTGCCAGATCAATTTCAGACCAAAAGTTATTCTGGTTCAGAACAGCTTCAAAAGTATTGATCTTGCTATATTCTGTGATAACATTTCTGTAAATATCATCAAGTTGTGAAGCTGGCAAATACACTGCAAAGATCAGAAGTGATATAATTAAAAGGTATTTCATAAAAGTTCCTCCGGCAAATAGCCCAGGATGCGTAAATCTTCCTGACTGGCAATTACTTCTCTGGACTTGCTGCCCAGATGTGGTCCTATTATTTTAGCCTGTTCCAGGAGATCAACCAGTCTTCCCGCCCGGGCATAACCAATTTTAAAGTGACGCTGCAGCATTGAAACAGAAGCGGAACCGGCAGTAACAACGGCATAAGCAGCTTCCGGGAAAAGCGGATCATCAAAATCAAAATTTTCCAAGGCAGCGCTTTCTTCCTGAATAATTGTTATATCATCGTCAGGTTTGGGTTGTACCCTAAGATAATCAACCAGATTATTGATCTCATCATCAGAAACATAAGCACCGTGAATTCGTTCCGGGATTGCTTTACCAGGTCCCAGGAAGAGTGAATCTCCTTTGCCCAGAAGTTGTTCAGCACCATTGGTATCAAGAATAACGCGGGAATTAATTTTCTGGGAAACTTTGAAGGCGATACGGGCAGGGAAATTAGCTTTTATTAAGCCTGTTATCACTTTATTTGAGGGACGTTGAGTTGCCAGGATCAGATGGATACCAATTGCTCTTGCCATTTGAGCAAGCCGCGTGACCGGTCTCTCAATTTCTTTGGGAGCAGTCATGATCAAATCAGAAAATTCATCAATTATCACTACGATATAGGGCAATTCACTTTCTTCAGGGTCTTCTCCAATTATTCTCAATTCTCTAATCTTATTATTAAAATCATCAAGATTGCGAACATTATAATTTTGCAGCAGTTTATAACGTCTATCCATCTCCGAAACTGCCCAATTGAGAGCGATCATCACATGGTCGGGTTCAGTAACCACATTCTGGATCAAGTGAGGAATTCCTTCGTAACCGGCTAATTCGATGCGCTTGGGATCAATCAGGATCAATCTAAGCTCAGACGGAGTGGTTCTCAGGAGCAGACTAATAATGATAGAATTAACACAAACACTTTTACCAGAGCCGGTGGCACCAGCGATTAAGAGATGTGGCATGCGTGCCAGATCAGCTACCACGGGATTTCCAGCAATATCTTTGCCAAGAGCAAAAGCAAGTTTGCTTTCCATTTTTTTCATTTGAGATGAGAGCATGATATCTCGCAAGAAAATAATATCACGATGGATATTAGGAATTTCAATCCCGATCAACCCTCTTCCCGGTATAGGAGCTTCAACGCGGAGACTCTTGGCTTTAAGAGCGAGAGTTAAATCTTTAGATAAATTACTGAAAGTGGAAACTTTAACTCCAGGAGCCGGCTTCAATTCATATTGAGTAACTATAGGTCCGATATTGACGTTTTGGACAGTAGCTTCCACATTAAATTCAGCAAGTTTGTCCTGTAACACCTTGCTGATCATAGCTATATCTTCTTTCAATGCTTCACGGTCTGAGATTTCCGAAATACTTTCCTGCAGGAAATCAACAATTTTTGGGAGAACAAATATTCCATCGTCAGGTGGTTGATAATTATTAGATGAGTTACGCCGAATACTTTGAGTCGGGGAAGTTTTTTCTTCATATTTTCGGGGAGTATTATTAATTTCAGGAAGTTTGGTTTTTTTCTTTTCTTTTTGAGAGTCCAGCTTAGTTTCCAGGTCTATCTGCTGATCGGGATTATTTTCTAATTCAGGTTCAGAATGGATTTTCAGGCTGGGCTGTTGCGGTTTCTTTTCTTTTACAGGTTTGTTTTTGCTGGTTTCTTTATCTTTATGAGGATGAAAAAGCCATTTAAAGAAACGGTTGATGATCTGAACCACCCAGCAGAAAAATTTCCAGATAGGACCCATTTCGAAGATAATTATTATCATCACAACAATAATTACTCCGGCAATAATTATTGTCCCGGCAGTGCCAAATAAACCATTGAGAAAAGTGCGAAAGAAAACCGTGATTAAGCCCGGTATCAGAGCCTGCCTGCCCGTTAAAGTTATCACTATTATATTCATAAAGAAAGCCATAATGATAAAACAGATGATCTTGCCGAGAATATTATCACGGAAGAAAGAAATAATATTCAAAAATGACAGCATTGCCAAACCCAGAAGAAGTGAGATACAAAGTATCCTGCCCAAAATGTAACATAGCCAGTAGCTCATACAGGCGCCAAAAGGTCCAATAGGATTATATAAATCCGGGAAATCCATTTTAACAATATCAAGAAGAGTCATATCACTTTGAAGAATGCTGTCATAATCATCGAGAATATTGTGACTGTCAATGCTGACCGCCACGAGAAGTAAGACTGCTAAGATCAAGAGCAGCAGCCAGATAACAAGTCTTTTAAAATTTAACACCCTACTGTCACTCATAATTACACACTAAACCTTATATTAATAATATCTCCGTCTTGTACAAGATAGGTTTTGCCTTCCAGTCGAAAGAGCCCTTTTTCACGTAAAGCTTTTTCTGAGCCTAATAGTTTCAGGTCATTATAATGGAAACATTCTGCTCGGATAAATCCCCTCGCCAGATCAGTGTGTATTTTTCCGGCTGCTTCCACGGCATTGTCACCGCTGGTAATCGTCCAGGCTCTCACTTCATCTTTGCCTACAGTAAAAAAGCTGATCAATCCCAGCATGTCATAAGAAAATCTGATCAGACGGTTAATTGCCGATCCGTTAATATTCATATCTTCCATAAACATATCAGCTTCTTCTTTATCAAGCCGGCTCAATTCCATCTCAAAATTTCCGGCTAATTCAATTACCCGGTAATTTTCTTCGATCCTGCTGATCAATTCACCATTAGCGCCAAAATTGTTTTCATCAGAATTAAGGATGATCATAATAGGTTTTTCTGTTAATAATCTAAAACCCCTGATCGCTTTTTTTTCCTCTGGCAAAACCTTTAGATCGCGGACAGGTGCAGAATTATTTAATTGCTCACAGATACGTTGAAGAATGTTTTCCTCAATTTGCAGTTCAGCCGAATTATTACCCCTTTTTTTGTCTTTTTCGATCCTTTCCAGTCTTTTTTCTACCAGGATCAAATCACTGATTATCATATCTTCGATTATCTGGTCAATATCTGACAGTGGATCGGGTTCTCCCTGACTCTGGCTGATGATCTCATCATTGAAATTGCGAACAACCAAAGCAAGTGCTTCCGAAGTTTTAATCAAACCAAGGGATTCAGCGGAAAATGCTTCTCCGCTTTTGCTGCTGGAAGTTAAACCGGCAAAATCCGTGAATTCTATATGAGTAAATATTGTCTTCTTGGGCTGGTAATGAGCTGAAAGCCAGTCTATACGCCCATCAGGTACTTCCACTACCCCTATGTTAGGTTCCAGTTTCTGACTACTGTAGGCGGTTACTTCTGCATTTAAACCGGTTAAAGCGTTAAAAATTGTTGTCTTCCCTGAATTCTGCAAACCAATTAATCCTATCTTCATAATGCTAATACCCCTCTAAATACATAGTTATATTTCTCATTCTCGATTTCATTTCTTTTATTCTTCGATTTGTTTATAAAATTATGCATATTACTGTCAATGAAATTCAGACTGAAACATTACTAATGGGTGGTTATAATGATATTACTATTTGCCCAGGCAAAAGTTGGAAAATATCTTATCCAGTATCTCTTCGGTGGTTATCATGCCAGTGATCTCTTCCAGTGCCTGGCTTACCTGCTGCAGATCAAAAGCGATGAATTCAATACTTGCACCCTGCTCTAATGCTTGATGAACTCTTTCAAGCTCAGATAATGCTTTATTGGCTGCTGCAATTTGGCGCACATTGGTCAAAGGAGGATAATCCAGCTTTTCAGGGTTAATATTTATCCGGGTAATAAGATGGCTTTTCAGAGCATTCAAACCATCGGGACTGATAGTTGAACAGGGAATAAATCCCTTATTTACATAATCAGTGATAACTTCCATATCCAGAATATCTGTCTTATTAATTGTTTTTATGATGTTATAGTTTTCCACGCTGGCTTCCAAATGGGACAGATCATCATCACCTTGCAGGCTGTCTGTAATGTAGATCACCAGATCAGAGCGATTGATGATCTCCAGACTGCGTTTCATGCCAAGCATTTCAATTTGATTTTCAGTTTCACGAAGCCCGGCTGTATCATAGAATATGATCAGAAATCCTTCTAAGGAAATAGCTTCTTCCAGATAATCCCGTGTTGTTCCCGGCACGGGTGTAACGATAGCTCTTTCAGATTCCAGAAAGGCATTAAAAATACTTGATTTCCCCACGTTCGGCTTGCCTACAAGACAGACTTTGCAGCCCATACGGAGGATCATGCCGTCTCTTCCGCTTGCTACCAGTATCTCCAATTCTTTGCTTAGCAAGTTGACCTTCTCTACCAGTTCCTCATAAGATATGGATTCCACGAAATCTTCCGGGAAATCTATTTCCAGTTCCAGCTTCAATCTCAAATCCGTAATAATATCCAGACAGGCTTTTATTTTTTTCTTTAATTTGCCTTCCAGTTGATTTACGGCTATTGCGTGTGAATGCTTTGTGGAAGCAGCCAGCAGGTCTCCTACTGCTTCTGCTTGAGTGAGATCAAGTTTATTATTAATAAAAGCGCGTTGTGTGAATTCTCCCGGTTCTGCCAAACGTATATACCGGAGCAGTAAAGCCAGGATCAGATCAGCGATATACTGGCTGCCATGGCAGGAAATTTCCACAAGGTCTTCACCCGTATAACTATCCGGGGCTCGAAAAACAATTGCCAGCACCTCATCAATCAATTGATCACCATCAAATATTCTGCCAAAGCTGGAATATCGGCTGTAAGTATCTTTAAGAAATTTATGCCCCCGGAATATCCTGTCACACACTGAAATGGCATCTTCGCCACTGATGCGAATTATATGAATTGCTCCCTTACCTGGTGCGGTTGATTGTGCCACAATTGTATCCTGATAAAAATTCAACTTAGAAAATTCCCCTGTTTTCAAGATTACTCATTATCTGTCCTGCTTCCAGACCCAGGCTGGACTTAAGGATTTCAACTTTGCCGTGAGTTATAAATTTGTCTGGAAGACCATAAGAATAAACCTTGATTGGAGTATTGCAAAAGTAATCTTTGAGGCTCATTCCATAACCACCGATTAAAGCATTATCTTCCAGAGTGATTATTGTGTGAACTTCTGATTTCAGTTTTTCCAGCAAGTTATAATCTAGTGGTTTGATAAATCTGGGGTCTATCAATATTGGATTAGTCTGATATTTTTGTCTGATCAGACCTGCTAATTCTTTGGCATCGGGAAAGAAATTTCCAATTCCTATTATTGCAATATCTTTTCCTTTTTCAATGATCAGAGATTTTCCGATGACTATTTCTTCTTTTCGGGGCTGACAGACTGCTGCAAGTCCACGGGGATAACGTATTACAATTGGACCAGCTTCATATTCACAGGCGAAAGCCAGCATTTTTTCCAGTTCACTGCTGCTGCTGGGAGACATTATAACCAGGTCTGGGATCAATTGCAGATAGGAAAGGTCAAAGCTGCCATGATGAGTAGGTCCATCTTCTCCTACCAGTCCCGCCCGATCCAGACAAAATACCACGGGTAGTTTCTGCAAAGCCACGTCATGGATCAATTGATCAAATGCCCTCTGTAGAAAAGTGGAATAGATAGCCACCACTGGTTTCATTTTCTGAGTTGCAAAACCCGCAGCAAAAGTTACGGCATGCTGCTCGGCAATACCCACATCAAAGAACCTGTCCGGATATTTACGCGCAAATTCCTTTAAGCCTGTGCCATCGGTCATTGCCGCTGTGATAGCTATGATTCGCGGATTATCCTTTGCCAGTTCTGTTAATTTATCTCCGAATATATTAGAATAAGAGATTTCTGATGCCTTCAGGCATTCACCTGTTTCCACCTGGTAAGGTCCCAAACCGTGAAATCTGGCAGCATCATCTTCGGCTGGCTCATATCCCTTGCCTTTACGTGTTATCACATGCAAAAGGACAGGTCCCTCCATATTATCGCGGGCACGACGAAAAGTTCTGGTCAACTGGGCAATATTATGACCATCAATCGGTCCGGCATATTTAAACCCCAAATCTTCAAAAATAATATTAGGTGCAAAAGTGCTGATAATATTTCCTTCAAATTTCTGAGCAAAGTGTATAATTTTTCTTCTATAATGATCTGGTGCAGGAAAACTTTGCAGCATATCCCAAATTTTACTTTTTAATTTATTGTAAGACCGGCTCACCAGAAAATCGGCAAAATATTTCTGTAATGCACCCACATTAGGAGAAATTGACATATTGTTATCATTCAGGATCACGATTATATTCTTATTCAGGTGACCTGCATGATTTAAGGCTTCAAAAGACATACCTCCCGTGAGTGCACCATCTCCGATCACGGCAATCGCCAGCCCCTCATCATTCAGGCGTTCCTTGGCTATTGTTATTCCCAATGCTGCCGATATCGAGGTACTGCTGTGTCCTGCTCCAAAAGCGTCATAAGGGCTTTCACTTATCCGGTTAAAGCCACTAAGCCCGCCATATTGACGTAAAGTGTCAAAACGGTCATTACGACCTGTGAGTATCTTGTAGGCATAGCTTTGATGTCCCACATCCCAGACGATACGATCTTTGAGCGGATCAAATACATGTAATAAGGCAATCGCCAGATCAGTAGCTCCCAGGCTTGGAGCAACGTGTCCACCATTCTTGGCAGTTACCTCAATTATCCGTTTGCGAACTTCCTCTGCTAATGCCCTTAACTCGCCAATATTCAGAAGTTTGATCTTTTCAGGGCTTGTCATCTTTTCCAATATCATTAATAACCTCTTAAATTACGTAACTTTCTATCCAGTTCAATATTTCTGAAACCCCTTTCTTCTTTAGCGAAGAAAAAGGAATTATTTTTTCTTTAGCCAGGACAAAGCTATTATTTAATTCTTTTAGTCTGCCTGCCTGTTTTGATAACGGCACTTTATCACTTTTCGTTGCGACCAGGCAGCATGGTCTGCCAATTTCTGATAACATCTTCACTACGTCAATATCCTTAATGTCTGCCGGATGCCTTATATCTATCAATACGCAAACAGCCCGTAATTGTAAACGACTCTGAAAATAGTCATGTATCATCATTTTCCACTTCTCACGTTCGGCATGACTAACTTTGGCAAATCCATATCCGGGAAGATCAACTAAAGTAAAATAGCCTTCCTCTTCTCCTGCTTTAAATTTTACCTGAAAGAAATTTACTAAGCGTGTTTTACCGGGTTGCCCACTGACTTTTACCAGTGAACGGCGATTTAGTATTGTATTGAGTAGAGATGATTTACCAACATTCGACCTGCCTACAAAGGCAAATTCAGCAAAACTCGTGGAAGGATATTGATTAGGATTTACTGCACTTGTGATAAATTCTGATCCTGTTAACCTGATCATTCAAAATATACCATTGAGGATCGGTCACTTTCCCAAACCTCCACTTCTGCTACCCTGATAAATTCCGCATTCAGCATAAGGCTTAAACTATCAAATATAAGTTTGGCAATATTTTCTGAGGTTGGGTTTATTTCTTTAAAACATTCTAATTCGTTCAAATATTGATGATCAAGTGATTCCGTGATTTTATTCAGGTTCTGTTTTACTATACCAAAATCCAAAGTCATGCCTATTTTATCAGTCTTTGATGCCAGAATGCCCACGCGCACTTTCCAATTATGTCCGTGAAGATTATGACACGCTCCCTGGTAACCTTCCAGCCGATGAGCAGAAGAAAACTCTGAGATTACATTCAATTTATACATAAATTTACCTCCATCTTCCATAAGATATTGCGACCGATTTGATTGTAAAGGTTTTTTTTTAAGAATTGATACTCACTATTTAGACAGAAATTTAATTTACAGCAATTCAGTTATATTACTGTTATAGATGAATTCTTCCTCGAAATCAAATTCCAGAGACTCCGCAATTTTTTCCAAAGCCTTTTTATGGATTTGGCGAACACGTTCGCGAGATAAGCCCAACTCCTCGGCAATTTGGGCAAAATTCTTCCCCCTTTTACCCTCAAGCCCAAAATATTCTCTGATGATAAATGAATCTCTGGCTGGTAAATCGCCTAGTGCTCTTTCTATTTTTTTTTCTCGTTTCTCAGCCAGATACAGTTCCTTGGGATCGCTAATGGATACATCGCTAAGATAATCCTCGAAACTGATATGATCTCGCTGAGAATTATCTCTCTTTGCATGAATGGAAATTGTGTTGATTTCCTGCTTTTCTACCTTTTTGATCCGTTTTAGCGGTACATTGGTTTTGTGCGATAATGACTTTGCATCCGGGTGAATTCCTGTAATACTGTAAGTCATTTCTTTATGATGCTTGATCTTGTTTAGTAAATTCACTTTATCCATGGGTATTCTGATCAGATTGTTTTTCTCTGTTAAGGCACTGATGATCTTTTGCTTGATCCACCACACTGCATAAGAAATAAATTTATTGTGTCGTTCAGGTTCGAATTTATCAATTGCCTTGATCAAACCAAGATTACCCTCGCTGATTAATTCACTCAGGGATAATCCTCTATTCTGATAATGAGATGCAACACGAACTACGAATTTTAAATTAGCCGTTAAAATTTTATTTATTGCTTCTTTGTCTCCCTCCTTGGCTTTGAGGGCAAATTCCATCTCTTCTTCTCGTGTCAAAGGATCGATTTTAGCAATTTCATTTAAATACGACTGCAAACCCCGATCACTAAACACATTTTCGCTCATGCATTAGCTCCTTACCTCTCCTAAATTCTTCATAAGTTTCTGGTTTATCCCTTTAAGTTTCCCTATGGCTACAATTTTCCGCCATTAAACATTTTGTCAACCTATGTTTTTTTTTAATTCCGAAAATCAGGTATGTTGTCTGTTATAAAATCAAGCAATTCATCATCATTCATACCAGCAGTTTTCGCAAGTGTAAAGATTATCTTCACTCCAGAAAGATTAAGACCTAATTCCTGAGTTAATGTTATGATTATTTCTATGCGAAGCAAATCTATTTTTGAAAAAAGTCTCGTTTTTCGACTACTGCGATCCGGCTTGATTAATCCTTTTCTCTCATACTCCCGTATCGTCTGTTCATGTATATTTATTAGTTTTGCCACTTCTCCAATATAGAGAAATTCTTTAGCTTTCATTCTAATTTCCATTACCTCTCAAAAAAGGCTCAGGATCAAGTGGATGTCCCGCATTTCTCATTTCAAAATGGAGATGATTTCCGGTTGACCTGCCAGTACTGCCCATTGTGGCGATCTGCTCTCCTGCCTGAATAAATTCTCCTGTCGCTACGAAATTGGTTTCATTATGGGCATAAACAGTCATCAGGCGGTTTTCATGCTCCAAAATTACCAGATTACCATAACCCTTCTGTACTCCGGCATAGATTACTTTTCCACCTAAAACTGCATAAATCGGAGTCCCCTTCGGAGCTGCCAGATCTATTCCCTGATGCCGCTCCGACTGATTAAAGCGTCGGGTTATTTTATATGACTCCACAGGTTGGTAAAATTCCTTTCCTAAATCTGCCAACTGCATTTTCTTTTCTTTTTTTTCCAGAGGTTGTTCCTTTTTTTTCTGAGATTTTTCTGCTGGCTGGCTGGTTACTGTTTCCTGCCTGTTTTCAGGTTTTTGCTTTTTTACTGGTTTCTCTTCAGGATAAGCTGATTCGCTTAAGTATATAGTATCTCCTTCTGTCAGCTCCCAACTGTATATTGTATTAAAGTGGATCAATTCAAGCAGGTCTAATCCATACATTTTGGCTATCAGGGGAAGAGTGTCCTCCGCTCTGACTACATGTTTTTTATTCTCCGGTATTTCTCTTTCAGTGATATAAATCCATTTTCCTGTCAAATGTGGTTTAAAGTAGATTTTCTGACCTATCAGGATGCGGTCAGTCTCCAGATTATTATAGAGTTTCAGATTCTCAACCGATATTCCATATTTGCGACTGATACCGCTTAATGTGTCTCCCGGCTTGACTATGTGGTATTTGTCAGATGGGGTGACATACAAAGGACGACTGCTCATGCCGAAAAGATTGCAGGTTGACAAAAACAGTAATAGAAGGAATATTTTATTCGATCTGGAAATCTTCATAATCAAAAGTTCTCGATAGTTCTTTGATTCCTATATCCCAGATTTCTGCAAATGCAGGCCCTTTTCGTAATTCTGACAGGAATGCTTCCAGATTATTCCCAATTACCCGCACTCGAACATCACCATTGAATAGATTTTTTACTCTTCCACGAATATGATATTGCCCGGCAAGACGTTGTGTAAAATACCTGAAACCTACTCCCTGAACTCGTCCCGTGACAATTAGTTCCTTGCGATATTCCTCTTCAGGATTACTTCCTTCCATCGTTTCTCCTTCTTTCTTCATTTATCCCTATACTTGTTCTTTGTCAAATTTTTCTTTCCTGATCACCCGTCAAAGAATTAGAGAAGCCTTACCGCAAGTGGTAAGGGTTTGCGGTAATGGTTCCCAGTGAGGTGTAAGGGCAATATTAGAGAGGAGTTGGATAGAGGGAGACACTGTTGGTATTGAGAAGTGGGGTTAAAAAGTTAGCACTCTATTTTTTAGATTGACAACTTTTCTGCAATAAATTAGATGGCGCAAGAATTAGCAGGGAGAGTAAAAGAGTGCTAATAAAAAGGAATAAGGATTAGATGAAGAAGAATGATCTGAGGCGAAAAGAAGTGCTGCGTTATCTGGTAGAAGAATATATCGAGCAGCGAGAGGCAGTGTCGTCGAAGGTGATATGCAGCCGATATTTACCGGAATGTTCATCAGCGACGATCCGGATAGATTTAAATAAACTTGAAAAGAGCAACATGATCTATCAGCCCCATACCTCAGCGGGACGGATACCGACGATCAAGGGTTATCGGGAATATCTGGCGATGATAGGACCGGAAATCAGGGATCAGGAATATTCAGAAAATGAGTTATTGCGCAATCTGCTGATCCAGTATTACCGAGATACTCCGATGGCATTGCATTATATAATGCAGATATTGGCAAAGGAGACAGATCAGTTGTCGTTTGTGGCAGAGCCTCAGGTATCTTATGGTTATCTTGAAAAGCTGGAAGTATTCCAGATATCACAGGGCAAATTATTATTTGTGGTAAGCCTTGATTCCGGATTGGACAAGACAGTGATCCTACAGACAGACCAGGAGATAAATCAGAGGCAGTTGCAGACCATAGTTCGTCATATCAATGAGGAATTAGGTGGCTTACGGATATATGACATCCAGAATAAATATCTTCAGGAGATACAGAATAAGATAGGGAGAGAGAGTGCGTTATTTAAGAATTTTTTAAAAGGACTTCATCATGCATTAAGCCAGATATCGAGTTATTATATCCATTTTGATGGCAGTGTAAATTTTCTGGAGCAGCCGGAGTTTGATGATCGTCAATCCATATTAAGTTTTTTAAGTTTCATTCAGCGACAGGATAGTTTGATCAACCTGATGAGGCGTCATGAGCAGGAACATGAATGCTCAGTTTTGATGGGAGAGGAATTGATACGTCCGGAATTAGTCGAATATGCGATGGTATATGCCCGATACGAGATTTACGGAGTACCGGGTTATTTAGGCGTGGTGGGGCCAGTCCGGATGAATTATACAAAGAATATACCACTGGTAAGAGACTTTGCCAGAACGATAACAGAAACAACGAAAAAGGGAATGATGGTAAAGAAAGATGGAAGATAATTTCAAGCCAGATACAGATCAGGAAAGAGAAATCCCTGAAGAAGAGTTAGTGGAAGAAAGTGAAAAATCGGACAACGGTAAAATATCTTTGGAAGCAAAAATACTCAGCCTGGAAGAAGAGAAAGCAGAATTAAAGGATAAATGGTTGCGAGCGGTAGCGGAATTTGACAATTTCCGGCGGAGAAGTGCAATCGAGAAAATGACGTGGATCAAGAATGCCAATCAGCGGTTGATATTGGAGCTGTGTGAAGTAACCGATAATTTTGAGCGGGCGCTGGACTCGGTACAGACAACAGGAGATACGGAACACTATCAAAAAGGGATTAAGATGATCCAGAAACAGATAGCTAATATACTAAAGCGTGAGGGAGTGGAGAAAATAGAAACGGATGGCAAGGAATTTGATCCTGAATTTCATGAAGCTTTGGCGCATATACCCTCAACCCTGAAGGAGAATAAGATAATTGCAACAATCCAGAATGGGTATTTGATGAATGGTAAAGTGATCAGAGCAGCGCGAGTAGCGGTATCGAACGGAGAAAAGCCAGTGAAAGCTGCCGAAACAAAAACAGCAAAACAAAAAAGAAAAAAATAGAATCAGGAGGAAACAATGGGAAAGATAATAGGAATAGACTTAGGAACGACAAATTCCTGCGTCAGCGTGATGGAAGGCGGAAAGGCAATAGTGATCCAGAACGCAGAAGGAACACGGACAACACCATCAGTAGTGGCATTTACCAAAGATAATGAGCGTCTGGTGGGACAATTAGCTAAAAGACAGGCTGTAACCAATCCCAGGAATACCATATCATCAATCAAGCGGTTCATGGGTCGTCAGATAGACGAAGTGCAATCAGAGATAGCAAATGTGAATTATGAGATTCGCGGAGGAAAATTCAAAGAAGCCGTAGTGCATATACCGATTGAGAATAAGGATTATTCACCCCAGGAGATTTCAGCGATGGTACTGCGTAAGATGAAAGAAACCGCGGAATCGCACATGGGACAGGAGATCACGGAAGCAGTGATCACAGTACCAGCTTATTTTAATGATGCTCAGCGTCAAGCAACCAAAGATGCCGGAAAAATAGCCGGTCTGGAAGTGAAAAGGATCATCAATGAACCAACAGCAGCGGCATTGGCTTATGGCTTAAACTCTAAGAAAGAGGAAAAAGTAGCGGTATATGATCTGGGTGGAGGAACTTTTGATATTTCAGTGCTGGAAGTGGCGGAAGGAGTGGTGGAAGTGCTATCCACCAATGGTGATACTCATTTGGGTGGAGACGATTTTGATAAAAAGGTCATGGACTGGATCGTTAATAATTTTAAGCAGCAGGAAGGGATAAATCTTTCCGGAGATGCCATGGCAATGCAGCGGATCAAAGAAGCTGCCGAGAAAGCCAAGATCGAATTATCCGGGACAGGGACTACTAATATTAACCTGCCCTTTATTACTGCGGATGCTTCGGGACCTAAGCATTTAAATCTGGAATTATCGAAGGCTGATTTTAATAGAATGACGGCTGATCTGGTGGAGCGTTCGATAGAGCCTTGCCGGAAAGCGATAAGCGATGCGCGATTAAAAGTCAGTGACATTGACGAAGTGTTACTGGTAGGTGGTAGCACTAGGATACCGGCAGTACAGGAAGCAGTAGAGAAATTTTTTGGAAAAAAAGCAAATAAGAGTGTAAATCCGGATGAAGTAGTTGCTGTAGGTGCTGCTATTCAGGGCGGAATATTAGCTGGAGACGAGAGTCTTAATGATGTATTGCTGCTGGATGTAACACCACTATCATTAGGAATCGAGACGCTGGGCGGAGTGATGACAAAATTGATCGAGCGAAATACAACGATCCCGACAAATAAGAGTCAGGTATTTTCAACGGCAGCAGACAATCAGCCGGCAGTGAGCATCAGAGTACTCCAGGGCGAGCGGTCCATGGCAGAAAACAACCGGACACTGGGCAGATTTGATTTGACCGATATACCGCCAGCACCGCGAGGAATGCCTCAAATAGAAGTAACCTTTGATATAGATGCAAACGGAATACTACATGTATCTGCCAAGGACAAGGGAACCGGCAAAGAACAATCCATCCGCATAGAACGGACGGGATCTTTGAGCGAAGATGAGATTGAGAAAATGGTAAAAGATGCCGAAGCTCATGCAGAAACTGACAAGCAGGAGAAAGAGAGAATCACAGCCAAGAATGAGCTTGATACATTTATCTTTTCAGTTGAGAAAAGCCTTTCAGATTATGGTGATAAAATACCAGCAGATGAGAAGGCACAAGTGGAAGCGGCAGTGAAAGAAGCAAAGGAGAAGATGGATAAAGCCGGCAGCAAGGAAGAATACGAGAGCATCAAAGAAGAATTAGCAAAGAAAGCGCAGAAATTGAGCGAGATTTTGTATGCCGATATGCAGAAACAGCAGCAATCAGGTGCCGGGGGTGCAGAATCGCAAAATGCGGATTTTGATCCGAGTAAAATGCGGGGACAAACTCAGAGTCAACCTGAGCCGGAAGAAGATAACGGACCTGTTGATGCTGATTTTGAAGTAGTGGATGAAGAGAAATAAGTAACGAATAGATAATGGCAATGTGTCTGCGGATACATTGCCATTACTTCTAATATTTCATGCTGATATTCACGGAGCTGGTAACAGGGGATATCAACATGAAGTATAAGAAAAATCTGAAAGGTAAAAATAATGGAAAAAAGAGATTATTATGAAATATTGGAAGTAAATAAAACAGCGGACGCAAGTGAGATCAAGAAATCATATCGCAAACTGGCAATGAAATTTCATCCGGATAAAAATCCAGGAGATAAAGAAGCTGAGAGAAGATTTAAAGAAGCTTCGGAAGCTTATGAAGTGTTAAGTGATGCCGATAAACGGGCAAAATATGATAAATTTGGGCATGCCGGGCTGGAAGGTACTTTTGGAGGCAGTGGTTTTGAATGGGGAAATTTTTCGCATTTCAGTGATATAGAAGACATATTTGGTGGAGACGGATTAGGTGGGATATTTGAGAGATTATTTGGTGGTGGTATGGGTCGAGGAAGGGGAGGAACACGCCGTAATAAGGGAGAGGATTTACAATTATCGCTTTCGCTGACCCTGGAAGAGATAGCCAAAGGTGTGAAAAAGAAGCTGAAGATCAATATCAAGGATACCTGTGAAAGTTGTAACGGAACAGGCTCTGCTGATGGTAATTCAAAAACTTGTCCCCAGTGCCACGGCTCAGGTCAGGTGATGCAGACAACCAGATCAATGTTTGGTCACATGCAGACCGTTGTGCGGTGTCCAACCTGTAATGGCGAAGGTCAAGTGATCGAGAATAAATGCCGTCTATGCCATGGAGACGGTCGCGTGAGTAAAATGAAGACAGTAGAGGTGGATATTCCGCCAGGAGTAGCAGAAGGTCAGTATATCAGATTACGCGGAACGGGTAACAAAGGTAAACATGATGGAGAAAACGGAGATATCCTGGTGCATATCAAGGAAAAGGAACATCCTGTATTCGAGCGTGAGGAAAGTAATCTTCGCATAAACTTTCCCATCAGCATATCACAGGCAGTTCTTGGCTGTGATATCAAAGTGCCAACCTTGAGTGGGAAAGTAAAAATGAAAGTTCCAGCCGGAACACAGTCGGGAAAGATATTCAGAATAAGAGGACAGGGTCTGCCCTACCTGAACAGCGGATATACAGGCGATTTATTTGCCCAGATAGTAGTAATGATCCCCACGAAGATATCTTCAGAAGAGAAATCTCTTTATGAAAAGCTACTGGAATTGGACAAGAGCAGGACTTATGAGCCGAAGAAGAGTTTCTTTGCCAAATTCAAGCATTTATTTGATTAATGATCATTAGAGGAAATATAAATGCCGTGCTGCTATCTTCCGGAAATTGACAGTAAGGAAAAAACTTTTGTTATTCAAGGAGAAGAATTTCACCACCTTAGCCAGGTAGTGCGTAAGCGGGAAGGCGAAGAGATAATGGTAACCAGTGGGACGGGAATACTGGCGAAATGTCTGATACTGGAAATAGATCGCAAAATGATGATAATCGAGATCAAATCAAAGGAATACTACAAGAGAAGCACACCGCAAATGGCTTTGGGATTTGCCTTACTAAAAAACAAACACGATAATATGATCATAGAGAAAGTAACAGAACTGGGTTGCTCATCGTTTTACCCACTGGAGACGGAAAGAACAGTCCGTCGAAGTTCAGATAATCTTATAAGCAAATTACAAAAGGTAGCAATATCGGCTATCAAACAATGCAACAATGCCTGGTTGCCAGAAGTTAACGAATGTGATAATCTCCGGGAAATACCATCGAGAATGAAAGAGGATGGCTATTTACCAGTGGTGGCTCTGGAAACAGAGAATACTCTTAATTTACTGGAACTAAAAAGACTTAATCCTGATAGATCAATGGGAATAATAATAGGGCCAGAAGGTGGTTTTACGAAATCAGAAATAGAATTTTTTAAAGAAGAACAAATAGCAACATTTTCTCTGGGTAATCATATTTTAAGAGCAGAGACGGCAGCGATCTCAGCGATTTCACAATTAGCGGGAATAAATTTATATAGCGATAGAAATTATTACTAAGCAAAGAATAAAATAACATCTAGATATGAATAAAAGCAAGGCTTTCGGAAAAGCATAATGACCAGCAGATCATTCGTTTTCCGAAGAGCCTGTCATACTTAACAAAGCCTCATCAAGAGTGTCATAGATATTAATAACTTTATGAGCCTGGGTCATTTTGAGTACCCGGGCAGCTTTATTTTTGGGATTGGCAATACAGAGATAACCATTCTTAAGTTCTGTATGTTTGTAAATTCTAATAATAGTGCCAAGTCCCGTACTATCCATAAATTGGAGTTCAGAGAAATCCAGAATAAATTTGGAAGTTCTCAAAAAGTAGTCATCAAAGGCTTTTCTAAGATCTTTAGAATTAGAAGCATCAAGTTCACCGCTAATTTTAACAATTCCGATGTCTTCATGTAGGTTGAAGGTAATATTTAGCATAAGCTCTCCTTATCAGGAACAATATTGAAATAAATTATAGTTTGGTTGATATTATCAATTCTACGGCGATCAATTTTATCAGAAAGGCTGACAATAATAGGAAGACCGCGTCCAGAAGTGGCATCATTTTCAACGAAGTTAAAAGCTTCTTCTTTCTTTAAGTCAGGTAAAATCCATTCAATACCTTTATCCCAGACACTAATGACGGCTTGGTCAAAAATTTCCAAAGACAGCACGACCATAGTATCCGGTTTATTCTTTAGTCCATGGATGATTACATTAGTGAGTAATTCAGCAATCACCAATTCAACTTGAAAGGCAAGTTCATCGAGATCAGTTTTTTTCAAGACAAATTTCTCGCAATCTTTTCGGATGCGACCGGTATTAGTAAGAACAGATTTGAAAGTGACCAGAATACGATTATCATAATTCTGAATGAGGTTATTGGTTCTAAAAAGCAGGAAAGAAAAATCTGAGGTCGTGAATTTATAGCCCTGATTGATCAGATCATGCCTGAACTTATATGGAATAAGGAAGGAATTAGTATCTTTGATCCCTATAAGAATGCTCTTTATTCCATCGATTCCCATGATATCTCCGTTTTTATGATAATTTTTCAGATTACGGGAAAAGATAAAAGTTAATTTATCTTCATTAAAAGAAAACTCAGATTCCTGAAAAGAGCTTCTGTGAATATCAGTCTCGTCTGTAGAGAGTGAACTTTCTGATTTAGCAAGCGTGCAAAAATCTCGTTTTTCAGTGTCATATTGGAGAATGTTTACAGAGCCGATTTTGGCATAGCGAACAAACTCGAAATCCGAGTCTATCAGACAAATAAGTAATTCGATGTTATCAGAAATATTCTGCGAACCCACTATGCTTACTAAGCGATCAAGGATAATCCCTGGAGAAGCATGTTCGAATTCATTTTTTATAATAGTATCTAGTGTCATCTTAATGGTCAGCATAAAGAGAGTTCCCTTGATATCGTGATGAGGGAAATGACCAAGATAAGTGATATATCTGGTTTCGGAAATAGGTATTATATCAAAGAAATCTCCACTGGGAGTGGTTTCATTAACGATATAATTGGAAGAGAAAAAGATTTTCTTTTCAGAAATCAGCCAGGATGGAGCCATGGAAGCCTGCATATAAGCAGCCCTGGTCTTATTTTGAAAGATCAGATCATTCAAATTGCGTAGTTTATCTTCAAATTCGAGAGCTTTCTGTTGATATACAAGCTGGCGTGTGACTTTGATAACCTGCTTGATAACCATTTCAACATTAACAGGCTTAAGAAGAAAACCATCAACTCCCAAATTAATAGCTTTCTGAAAATATTCAGTATCACTATGGGCAGAGATGATAATCACTTTTGTATTATCATCTTCTTTCCTGATTTCCTGCAACATTTCTAAACCTGTCATTACAGGCATGCGAATATCAGTTAAAATTACTTGTGGGTGATGCAATTTGTATAGTTCCAAACCCATTTGACCATTATCAGCTACAAAGACTTTATTAACACGTCTCCTCATAATTTCCGCAATAGAATTCCGCATCAACTTTTCGTCTTCAACGAAAAGGACGTCTATAGGAAGTTTCTCAAAATTATGAGCTATATGCGTCATTTTCTGCCCTTTTTTACTAATAACTCTTTTCTGTACTCACACTTCACAACATCACCCATAGCAAAAATTACGAAAATTGTAATATAGTCAATATAAAAGATATTTTGGCAGATAATAATATAGATTAATGGAGAAAAAATATGAAGGATTATTCACTTTGGTAAAGATTTAACAATTAGCAAGCTTGACATTACGGGGATAGCGATAACAATTGCTTTAGGAGAAACAATGAAAGGAAGGGAAATAGTTTCAGGATTTCTGGAAGAAAAAAGAATAAATAAAATTATACAAAAGATGCAGATATTAATTAAGTATGTAGATCTGCTGATGGAAGAAAATAAAACGGTAAATTTAATCTCACGCCGGGTAGAGAAAGAAGACATTTGGTTAAATCATATTTTGGATAGCCTTCTACCATTGGGGAAGATGGAACTTACAGGAAAGACAGTACTTGATTTCGGAACAGGAGGTGGATTGCCGGGAATTCCTCTGAAAATAGTTTATCCGGGATGTTATATGTATTTACTCGATTCAAAGCAGCGAAAAGTGGAGGCTCTAAAAAAGATAATAAAAAAACTTGACCTGCAAGATTGCCTGGCAATTTGTTCGCGGGTGGAGTTCTTGGATAAGAGTTGGCATAGTTATTTTGATGTAGTAGTAAGCCGCTCTGTTAAGATAGAAGAAAAATACTGGCAAAACCTCTGTGATCTTAGTAATAGATCGGGGGTAATTTATTTATATAAAGCGAAGAAACTGGTTGATATGGAAATAATGACCGGAACGCTGAAACATGATATTTCACACGAGTTAATAGGTACTCGGACATTGGTAGAATTGAGAAAGGAAGATGTTCCACGTGGAACATAAAAGAGTATATGGCAAAAATAATAGCGATAGTGAATCAGAAGGGCGGGGTAGGTAAAACAACTACTGCAATTAACTTGTCAGCAGCACTGGCAATATTTGAAAAGAAAACTCTATTGATTGATTTTGATCCTCAGGGAAACAGCAGTAGCGGGTTAGATATAGATAAAAAACAGGCAAATATCTATGATGCAATAATTGGTAAAAAGACAATTGATGAAGTTACCTGTGATTATGAAGCACTAAAAGATCTTTATGTTGTACCTGCAAGTGTTGATCTTTCCGGGGCAGAAATTGAACTGGTGCGAGAATTTTTGCGAGAGAGCAAGATGAAATCGGCTCTTGAGCCGATCAATGATAAGTATGAATTCATTATTATTGACTGTCCCCCATCTTTGAGTTTATTAACTGTGAATGCTCTAACTGCCTGTAATGAGGTGATAGTGCCCATTCAATGTGAATATTATGCTTTGGAAGGTGTTGCTCAGTTGATGACTACAATAAACATGGTTCGCAAATCATTAAATCCATCGCTGAATATTTTAGGGATATTATTGACAATGTTTGACAGGCGCCTGAATTTATCACGTCAGGTGGCGCGGGAAGTAAGGAGATATTTTCAGAACAAAGTATTTGATACTGTAATTCACCGCAGCGTGAAACTATCAGAAAGCCCAAGTTTTGGAAAATCAATATTTCACTATGATATAACCTCAACAGGATCAAAAGGATATTTAGATTTAGCAAAGGAAGTGGTGAAAAGATGTCAAGAGAAAGCTTAGGAAAAGGATTAGATGCGTTATTCTCTAATGGACCGGAATCCACAGACAGAACAATAGGGATAACGACCTTAAAAATAAGCAGTATTATCCCAAACCGCTATCAACCGCGCAAAGTATTCGATCCAGACAAGCTGGCTGAGCTCGCATTATCTATAAAATCTAATGGAATATTACAGCCTGTGATCGTGACAAGGAATACTGACAATCAATATGAATTAGTTGCCGGAGAGCGTCGCCTGGAAGCGGCTAAAATAGCAAATATAGATGAAATTCCCGTTATTATTCGGAGCATTACACCTCAGGAACAATTACAATATGCCATTATTGAAAATATTCAGCGAGAAGATTTAAATGCAATTGAAGAAGCCAAAGCTTATCATCGTCTCAACGAGGAATTTGGGCTTACCCATTCTCAGATAAGTGAAATTGTAGGTAAGGACAGAACAACGATCTCAAACCTGATCCGGTTATTGAAGCTAAATGAAGATATCCAGATGATGATATTGGAAGGTAAACTTTCATCAGGTCATGCCAGAGCTATTCTCCAAGTTCCAGTAGATATGCAGCAGGAATTCGCTGAAATTATTGTAAAAAAACAATTATCAGTCCGCTCAGCAGAAGAGACAGCCCGAAAAATGATAAGCAGAGCAAATGTTTCCCACCCTGAGAAATCCATTAATAGCAGAGAAACAGCAGAAAGTTTAAAAAAATGGGAATCGAAACTCTATAAAGATTATTCCGTGAAAGTTAGTATTATCAATAATAATAATAAAGGCAGGATAAGTTTCTTTTTTAATTCAAAAGAGGAAATGGATACTTTGTTAAAATCTTTGCAGCAAAATGAGAAATAAAATCTGCTGTTATTTATTAATAATAGTATTGCTAACTGGAATTATCTTTATCATTGATTATATCCAGATCAGGCAGAAACTAGAGAGGATTCTTTCCAGGCAGACAACAGAATTTATGGAGAACACAACTAAAAAACAGGCAAATGGGAAAAATGTGAAAAACCAGAAAAGCAAGGATATGGAAAAAATTCTGGAAAACTATATCAAGAAACAGAAGGATTATTTAACAGCAGAACAGGATAATACTGAAAATAACAGATTTATACCGGATATTATGCCAATAAATAATACGGTTGTGGTCAGTCAAAAATATAGCGAAAAACATCCTGGTGTTGATCTTGTGGCGCCCAGTGGAACTGAAATTGTGGCAACTGCTGCCGGGAAAGTGGAAATATCCAGCTATGATGAATATTTTGGAAATTTGATAATTCTGGAGCACTTCAACGGATATTATACATATTATGGTCATTTACAGGAAGTTTCAAAAAAGAAAGGTGAATTTGTAGAAAAAAGGGAAATACTCGGCAGTGTTGGTTCCACGGGATTCAGTTCAGGTCCTCATTTGCATTATTCAATACAGAAAGACGGTAAATTCATTGATCCAGGTGACTTTATAAAATAATTGCCAATGAAAAAGAAAGATGCTGTTAAGGAGCAATTGCTCAGTAAAATCCGCAGTAAAAATACTGGTTTTTTACAATCTCTCGCTTTGATAGGGCAACTGGGCTTAGTGATGATATCAAGCATAGTAATCTGGTTTTTTCTGGCACGCTATCTGATAGTAATACTTAACATTAGTCAGGTATGGCTGATTGCTGGTATCATACTGGGTATTTCAACTGGAATGATGGGAAGTTATAAACTGCTGAAAAAGATAATGAAAACAAGTGATTAAGTAAGTGAAAAATATACAATTAGTCATTAAATTAATGAGTATAATTTGCTTGACAAATGTAATTGCTCTTTTGTTTTTGCCTTGGTTGACAAGGGAAAGCTTGAGCTGGATTTGTGGAGCTACTCTGAGTCTTGTCAATATCTGGTTGATGTCGCTGAAACTTGAAAAGAGTCTTGTTTTAGGTGAGAAGAAAGCAAGATTGACAGCTTATAAGGATTTTAATATTCGTTATTTGATCCTTATAATCGTGTCAGTGTTAGCAGTAAAGTATTTGAGCCTGAATATCCTGATTTTCGGCGGGGGATTGCTGTCCGGGCAAATATGGATTTTTATTTCATATTTCGTCAGGTTTCCCGGTAGCAGTAAATAGCAGGAGTGATAATGGCAAAGAAACAGGGTAACCTGAAGTTAGTATTTCTGATATTTATTATTATAGAATTAGCCCTGGTAATTCTAAGTTCCCGATTCAATAAAAAACTGCAGATAGGCTTTGAAGCTGGAAGATTCCAAATTCGAAATGTGAAAAATTACTATGATCTTCAGGATAAAATAACCGAAGATTTTCAAAGAGATGAGTTTTTATTAAAAAGTACTAAGTTCCATCTTTTTCAGATACAGGACTTCAGCACATTTAAGGGTTATCTGATTAGAAATAATCCTGTGATGCAAAAATGTTTCTCATTATTAAATTCCCGACTTCAGGATCATTTAGCAGTCTCCGATCAGGAATGGACTGAAGAAAACCAAAGTGAACTAATTAATGAGCTTAATAAGAATGTGATCAGTAATAACAGCTTCTATGAAGCATCCTTTAAGGGATATATAGACAAAGATTTGCCTGAAAAAGAATATCTGCTGCAAGAACGCATTAATCCTCGTGAAAATCCATCAATATTGGATAATGCCAGATTGAATAGAGTAGTAATTGAAGGTATAATACCAGCTTCAGTGATGGACCGTCAAGAGTTTCTCCCCAGGATTTTTGGCAGTTTTAAATTATTTAATTTATTCCGGGAGTTATTCGGTGAAGCATCAGCTTTAAGTGCGTTTTATCTTATTAGAATTTTGATAATTGTTGATTTGATCTTCTTTGCTTTGATAATACTAGTCAAAAAGAGTCTAAGCTCCAAACCATCAAAAGGACAGATAATCATAGAAATGATTTACGATACTTTTGAGGAATTTGTCACGGATACTCTTGGAAAAGAGAGAGCTAATTTTACACCTTATATTGTAACAATATTTCTTTTTATCTGGGTAAGTAATATGGTAGGTTTGATTCCGCTTCCAGGTTTTATGGAGCCGACCAGAAATATAAATGTGCCATTCGGCATGGGAATAATTGTCATATTAGTAGTTCATTTTACAGCCATCAGGACGAAAGGTTTCTTCAAACATCTGGAAAATTATGTGAATCCGATAAAAAATCCTCTGGCTCTCCTGGATATAGTCAGCGAATTTTCAAAAGTGGTATCAATATCATTCCGTTTATTCGGTAACATTCTGGGAGGTGCGATTATTATTGTAGTTGTTTCATCCCTGGTGAATTACGTTGTCTTTCCAGTGGGTTTAAATCTGTTTTTCGGGATATTTGTAGGAACCGTGCAGGCATTTGTATTTACTATGCTGGCATTAACATATATTGGTGTAGAGATTTCGGAGTAATAATAATATGAATTTTACAATGGATACAATACAAATAGCTGCTTTTCTGGGAGCAGGGATCAGTGTGGGAATAGCTTCCATCACTTGTGGAATGGGAGTTGGCTATATCGCCGGAGTTGCTTCACATGGGATAATGAGGCAACCAGATTCTCATGATCAGTTATTTCGATCAATGTTTATCGGACAGGCAGTCACTGAAACCGGAGGGATATTCTCGCTGGTTATCGCACTTCTGCTGATGTTTGGTGGCTTCAATGTTGTTGAAGGTGGTTGGTTAAGATTTGCAGCCTTATTTTCAGCGGGAATTGCCGTAGGGATAGGCTCACTGGGACCTGTAACTGGGGCGGGTTATGCAGGAGGTCAGGCTTGTCATGCTATCAGCAGAATGCCAAAGCAGTCAAATGCAATTTTGGGATATATGCTGATTGGTCAGGCATTGGCTCAAACCTCAAGCATATTTGCTTTGCTTGTCAGTCTATTACTGCTTTATTCTACTCCTTTGCAGGCAAGTATTCCAAATTTAACTACCGGAAGTATTTTAGTCAGGGCTATTGCATATTTGGGAGCTGGACTGGCAATAGGCATAGGGTCTATAGGACCTGGAGCAGGTATAGGAAATGTAGCAGGAAAAGCCTGCAGAATGGTTGGGAAATATCCTGCCCAACGCTCACATATAATGCGGACAATGTTCCTGGGAGCTGCTGTATCTCAATCTACAGCGATTTATGCTTTGGTAGTCTCATTTTTATTAATATTTTCTGTGAAATGAACAAAAATAATAAACGGAGGAAACAATGGATCAATTAGCAAGAGCGGCAGCTCTTTTAGGTGCGGGTATTGCAATGGGAATTGGAGCTCTCGGACCTGGTATTGGAGAAGGATTTGTGGCTGGAAAAGCCTGTGAAGGTATTGCCAGAGCTCCCGAACATGCCAGCCTGATCACCAGAACAATGCTGGTTGGGCAGGCGGTATCTGAATCTACTGGTATTTATTCACTGGTTATTGCCTTGCTTTTAATTTTTTCAACCTGATTTGTGATATCTGCTCATAAAATGCAACTAAGGATGGAAGTATGATCAGTATTGATTATTCAATGTTAATCGTTATTCTGAATTTTATCCTGTTGTTGATAATTCTCAATAAACTGCTCTATAAACCCATGAAAAAATTCCTGGCGGAAAGACAGGCAAAGCTCTCGCAGGAGATTTCGCAGGCTCAAGACAGGAATAAAGCTGCCGATGAATTATTAACTCAAAGAAACGAAGAATTGAAAAAATCTTCTGAAGAAATCAGAGTGCTCACTAAAAAAGCAAAAAAAGAGGCAGAAATTAAAGCAGAAGAAATACTCGATGAAGCAAAAGAAAGAAAAAAACAGATAATGAAAGAAACTGAAGAGCAAATTACGCACAAGCAGGAAGTTGCTCAACAAGAAATAGAGGGTGAAATTGCTTCATTAGTTTCAGAGCTGGCTTCCAAATTACTTAATAAAAAAGTGGATAGTAAACAGGATAAGGAACTGATCGAAGCGATCATAAAAAAAGGTGATTAGTTGAAAGACTCATTTATCATTAACAGATATGCCAGATCAGTTGTTGAAGTGCTTGATAAAGAAGCGTATAAGGATTGTTTGAAGGATATTGCTTTATTAGAGGCTATATTTACTGAGCAGCCTCAGTTAATAGAAATATTGCAGACCAGACTGGTAAGAAAAAACAAAAAAACTACTATCATAGATGCTCTCACAGAAGAACTGAATCTCAAAGAAATGTGGAAACAACTCTTTTTTCTGCTAATCCAAAACGGTAGAATTCTCCAAATTGTGAATATTATAAGGGAAATAGAGAATCATATTTACGAAAAACAGAATGTTGTGTGTGTCAAACTGAAACTGGCAAGAGAATTGGATCAAGAAATTACTGATAGAATAATTAAATACCTGGAAAAGGTGCTTCAAAAAGAAGTAATTGCTGAAATTGAATATAATGAAGATATTCTGGGTGGATTTTATGCAGAAACGGGAAACATGGTCGTGGATGCTTCGCTTAAGAATAATCTTCGGAAATTTGTAAATTATAATCAACAAAATAAGTTCAAATGAGGTTAAGATGAAAATCCAACCTGACGAAATAAGCTCAATAATCAAAGAAAGAATTAGTTCTTTCAAATTTGAAATTGATATAGCTGAAACAGGGAAAGTGATACAGGTAGGTGACGGTATTGCTCAGGTTCATGGGCTGAATAATGTGATGGCAAGTGAAATGCTGGAATTTCCCGCAAATATTATGGGAATGGCATTAAATCTGGAAGAGTCTCGTGTAGGTTGCATACTTTTTGGCGAGACAAAAGAAATTAAAGAAGGTGATATTGTTCGCAGAACCGGTAAAATTTTACAGATACCCGTTGGTAAAGCATTATTGGGGCGTGTAGTAAATCCCCTGGGCGAACCTTTGGATGGCAAGGGAGCTATCACTGCCGAAGAATATCAGCCGATTGAAAGAAAAGCTTTAGGTGTGATACAGAGACAACCCGTGAAGGAAGCATTGCAGACTGGGATAAAAGCAATCGATTCCATGATCCCTATTGGGCGAGGGCAGCGGGAGTTGATTATCGGGGATAGACAAACCGGAAAAACAGCGATCGCTGTGGATACTATCATTAATCAACGGGATAGTGATGTATTCTGCATATATGTGGCTATTGGTCAAAAGAAATCTTCTGTTGCCAAGATTGTGAAAAAGCTGCAGGAAAATAAAGCAATGGACTATACGATTGTGATCAGCACTTCTGCTTCTGACCCGGCGTCCATGAATTATATTGCACCATATTCAGGTTGCACAATGGGCGAATATTTCAGAGATAGAGGCAAGCACGCCCTGATCATATATGATGATCTCTCCAAACATGCTGTGGCTTACAGAGAGATTTCTTTGCTTCTTCGCAGACCTCCTGGAAGAGAAGCATTTCCTGGAGACGTTTTCTATCTTCATTCCAGATTACTGGAAAGAGCCTCAAAACTTAGTGAAGCAGAAGGTAGCGGTTCACTGACGGCTTTGCCGATCATTGAAACTCAAGCTGAAGATATCTCTGCCTATATACCTACAAATGTTATCTCTATAACTGATGGACAGATTTACCTTAGCAGCAAATTATTCCATTCCGGGCAAAGACCAGCTATCAATGCCGGTTTGTCTGTTTCTCGAGTTGGTGGAAGTGCACAGATTAAGGCAATGCGGGCTGTTGTACAGCAACTGAGACTGGATTTGGCGCAATTCGCAGAACTACAGGCATTTGCAAAATTTGGCAGTGATCTGGATAAATCCACACTGGCTCAATTGAAAAGGGGTGAAAGACTAAGAGAAATTCTTAAACAAGGTCAATATAAGCCGATCGAAATTGCTAAACAGGTTTTCATTATATTTATGGCAAATCAAGGCTATCTTGATGACGTGGAGCTTGATAAAATTAAGACTTTAGAAGAAGAACTATTTAATACTCTTGATCTTGAGCACAAAGAATTTATAAAGGAAATGATTTCCGATAAGATGACCGATGAGATACTTAATAAAATGAAAAGTATCTGTGAAAAGATCAAGTTGAAGTTTTAGGGTCGCGACATGCAAAATATCCGGGATATAAAAAGCAGAATTGAAAGTATCAGAAATACGCGGCAAATCACAAATGCCATGAAAATGGTTTCCGCGGCAAAGCTGAGAAAAGCTCAAAATGGCATCATCAATGCCAGACCATATGCTGATCATATCAAAGAAATGTTGATGACGATCAATTATAAGAAGAATAATTTCAGTGACAGGATATTTCAGAAACCAGGTGAGAATGCCAAAAGGGCATTAGTTGTGGTAACTGCTGATAGAGGACTTTGCGGCTCATTTAACTCTATGATTATTAAAGCTGCTATTCAATATATTGAAAAATATCCCCAAACTGATATTATTTGTATTGGCAAAAAAGGATATGATATTTTCAAGAAGAAATCCGTTAAAATGATTAAATCTTATATTGGTTTATTCAATGAAATGGATTTTAGTGTTTCTGCTGAGATTGCTCATGAACTTAACACAAGATTTTATCAAAGTCAATATGATCAGATTGAAGTGCTTTATAACGAATTTAAATCCGTTATGCAACAGAATATTATCCATAATACTATTTTACCGATACAAGGAAATGACGATATTGAGGGTGTTTCAACCTTGGATTATTTATATGAGCCAAGTCAGGAAGAAGTGATAGAAGAGCTTAGTCAGAAATATATAAATGTGGAAATATGGAGAATATTATTAGAATCCTCGGCATCAGAACAAGGAGCCAGAATGACTGCAATGGACAGTGCTACTGATAATGCCACAGAATTGATACAATCTCTAACGCTGGAGTATAATATGGTCCGACAGGCAGCAATTACCAGAGAAATCATTGAAATATCATCCGGTGCTGAAGCCCAAAATCAATAAAAAGGGGAAATTAATCATGAATGGAAAATTAATACAGATTATAGGACCAGCGGTTGATGTTGAATTTCCAGAAGGACATCTGCCAGCAATATATAATGCGTTAAAAATCGAAAGAGCAGGCGAGTCTGATCTTATCCTGGAAGTTCAATTACATCTTGGCGAGAACAGGATCAGATGCGTTGCTATGGATTCTACTGATGGTCTGGTGAGAGGACAAGAAGTAATAGACACAAAGCGACCAATTGAAATCCCAGTAGGCGAAGAAGTTCTCGGCAGGATGATGAATGTTGTCGGCAAGCCGATAGATGGTAAAGAAGATTTTAAAACAAAAGTTAGATTGTCTATTCACAGGCAGGCACCCGCTTATGAAGACCTTTCAACCGAAGATGAAATCCTGGAAACAGGAATTAAGGTTATTGACCTAATTGAACCATATTCAAAGGGCGGAAAAATTGGTCTATTCGGTGGTGCAGGAGTCGGTAAAACTGTTATTATTCAGGAATTGATCAGAAATATTGCTGTTGAACAGAGTGGATATTCAGTTTTTGCCGGAGTAGGTGAGAGAACCAGGGAAGGAAATGATCTATATCTGGAGATGAAAGCTTCCGGCGTACTCGAGAAGACAGCTCTGGTTTTTGGACAAATGAATGAACCTCCGGGAGCAAGACTTAGAGTCGGGCTGACAGGATTAACAGTTGCAGAATATTTCCGTGATGTCTCCAAGAAAGACGTTCTGCTGTTTATTGATAATATTTTCCGGTTTACACAAGCTGGCTCAGAAGTTTCTGCTTTATTAGGAAGAATGCCTTCTGCAGTAGGGTATCAACCTACACTGGCTTCTGAAATGGGCGAATTGCAGGAAAGAATTACTTCCACAAAAGATGGCTCCATCACCTCTATTCAGGCTGTTTATGTGCCTGCCGATGATTATACTGACCCCGCACCTGCAACAACTTTCTCACATCTGGATGCTACCACTGCCCTATCTCGACGGATTGTTGAATTGGGTATTTATCCTGCTGTAGATCCGCTGGAAAGCACAAGTAGAATTCTTGACCCCAAGATTATTGGTGAAGAGCATTATCGAGTTGCCAGAGAAACGCAAAGAATAATTCAAAAATATAAGGATTTGCAGGATATTATTGCTATTATGGGTATGGATGAATTATCTGAGGAAGATAAAATGACGGTTAACAGAGCCAGAAAACTGGAAAGATTTTTCTCGCAACCATTCTTTGTCGCCGAAGAATTTACGAATACTCCTGGTGTCTATGTAACTATCAAGGATACTATTGAAGGTTTTAAAGCTATTCTTTCCGGCGATTGTGATCATTGGCCCGAGCAGGCTTTCATTTATGCTGGAAATCTGGAATCAGTGGAAAAGAAAGCAAAAAATTTAAAGAAAAATGAATAAACTTAAAATTAAGATCATTAAACCTCAAAAAATTGTCATTGATGAAGAATATGACAATATTATTGTGCCCGGAAAAGATGGTGATTTTGGAGTTTATCCAGGACATACACCTTTAATTTCCGTAATCAGACCAGGAGTTTTGGAATTATACAATGGTGAAGAAGTGACAAAGTTTGCGGTTCATGACGGTTATGTTTCGGTTGAAAATGATCTGGTTATTATCTTGTGTGAATTAATTGAGAAGGAAAATGAAGTTGATAAAACACGGGCAGAAGCCTCTAAAAAGAGAGCTGAAGACAGGATAAAAAGTCAAAAAGAAGATATTGATTACAGAAGAGCAGAAATTGCCTTAAGAAAAGCTATGGCAAGACTGCAAATTACCTAAAGTTATTTTTTTATCACTATTATGAAATTGAAGTTCTTATATTTTATCTTAATGTTTATTTTCTATGCTTTTTTAGGGAGTAATGAAACGGATATCTATAGAAAAGGGATATACCTTAGAACTGATATTGTCGCAAGCTCGAATTTTGATAGTTTATTGATCAAGTCAAAACAGGCTGAAATAAATGCAATCGTTTTCGATATCAAAGATATGAAGGGTAGAGTGTATATTAATGTTGATAACTGTCCGACTTTGATAAGTCTTCCTGGAGATCTGAAGATCAACCTACAAAGCGTGATTGAAAAAATACATAAAGCCAATATGATTGCAATTGCCAGAATTGTTGCCTTTCACAATAGCCGGACAGCACAAGCAGATTCTGCTTTTTGTCCCATGGATAGTTTAGGAAATAGATGGGTGGAAATAAACGAAAAGGGACCACAATGGCTTGATCCATCAAATGTGATAGTACAGAAAGATTTATTGGCACTGATTGATTTGGTTTTAAGGCAGGATATTGATGAAATTCAATTTGATTATATAAGATTTCCGACCCAGGGAGATATCTCTGCCGCGGTTTTTAGTTACATGAGAAACGATGATAGAAGATATTTTGCTGATTCAACTTTTACAAAAAGAACAAAAGCAGATATTATCGAGACTTTTCTGAAAAACGTAAAAAATAGATATAAAGATAGAAAGATTTATCTAACTGCTGATATATTTGCTATTGTCTGCTGGCAAAATTCAATGGATATTGAAAAAACAGGGCAGGATATTATCAGAATGTCAAAATATCTGGATGCAATTCACCCAATGATTTATTCATCACATTTTGCCGATAATTTCGGTTATCGGGAAAATGTTCATAATGAGCCTTTCGATATGGTTTTCCAAGGTATTAAGCGGACAAGGCAAAAAATTAGAAAAAGATGCAAAGTGATACCATATATTCAAGCAAATTCGTGGCAGGTTAATTATAAAAAGGAATATATAGCTGCCCAAGTGGCTGCCTGTAAACAAGCAAAAGCTGATGGATTTATTTTGTGGAATGCTACTATTAACTATCAGAAAACACTGGAATGGATGACGCAACTCAATAAATTGCAATAGGTTTCACGTGAAACATAAAGCTATTTGTGATATTGACCACCCTGTAGAATATTAAAGGCACGATAAATTTGCTCAAAAAGTAATAACCTGATCATTTGATGTGTAAAGGTTAAACGAGAAAAACTCAATATATAATCGGCTCTTTCCAAAATCTGCTTCGATAAGCCATGAACTCCACCGATGCAAAACACGATATCATTTCGCATATTCCTTTCGAGATATTGTGCAAACTCTTTTGATGATAAGGAGTTACCTCCTTCATCCAAAGCAATGAGGTAGTCTGATGGTTTGATGTTTTTTAATAATAATGCTGCTTCTTTTTCCCTGGTTTGTATATGACTGGATTGATTTATTTTATAATTCGGTAATTCGATTAATTTTATTGTGGTATAGCGGGTTAATCTTTTTTGAAATTCGGAAATGCCATCAACGAGATATTCTTGACGTGTTTTCCTGAATATTCCGGAGCAAATTGAACCGTCAGTCCGGCTAAATGATACCGATATTC
>CAZAHZ010000001.1:0-37808 GCA_964485055.1 uncultured Candidatus Cloacimonadota bacterium | reverse complement strand
TAAATGATGATTAGGAAAAAGATTATCTTCTTTGCTCTGCTGGTCACGCTTCTCTTTGTGTTAAGCAGTTGTGGTCGCAGAGGTGATCTTAACCCGAATGCTGAGCCAATAATCTATATTACTTCTTATGGTGGAGTTGATTCTTTGGTTGCAGTAGGTGACTCCATAATTTTCCAGCAAACTGTATATTGGGAAGCATATGATTCTGATGGCTGGGTAGAAGCATTCGCTTTTAGAATTTTAAATGAAGATGGCATGGCAATCTCTACTCCAGGAAAGGAATATATAGTTGACGATGAGAATTCAAATGGCATGACCGATCTGGATGAAGGTTGGGTTCTTCATTATGAAGCAGGTGCTGATGAGACAATTCCACTCAGTGATCCCTTTGCCCAAAAAACCATCTGGACTGAAAAAGTTCGGGCAGAGATTAATTTTCCTGCAAACGGTGAGCAACTGCTCGATCCCATTACTGGCGATCCCTTACTTGATGAAAATGATAATTATATCTATAGCCCGGTTACCAGCATTTTTGAAATTAAATGTATTGATGATCGTGGTGATGAATCTCAAATCTTCCGCCGTTATTTTAAATCCACTTCTAAAACCCCTGCCATATTGGGGATAGAATCTACTCAGGGACCAATTGACGGGAAGAGAATCGGTACTGGTGTAGTACTGAAATTCCGTATTTCTGATAAAGACCCTTTGATTGGGGATGAACCTAATTATTTTCTGTTTAAACTGCAGATCATAAATACTGAGGGAGATACTCTTAGTGTAGCCAATGGTGGCTATTCCGATGAATGGTACAGCACCTTGTTTCAGGATGATGTTACAGAATTTATGTTAATTCCCGAAGCAGCGGCAGGTGAAAATAATCCAGGTCCATATATTATTAATAATACTCCTGATCCGAATAATGAAGATGCTTTCCTTGATTCAACCTTCCTGACAGTTATTGCTTATGATCTTGCCGGGATTCCTTCTCAATCCAAAACCATCAGCTTTGCTGTCAAAGAAGGATTTTATCCGGGAAGCCTTATTTATTGCGGATTTGATCCCAATGGCGATGGTTTGCCTAATTACACATATAACGATATCTTTGCTATAGGCAAATATCATTATTCCTTCAGAAAAGCAGAGTTCGTAAGTTCAATTGACGTACCGGAAGAAATTACTGCAAATGGTTATCATTATGCTATTCCTCTTTGGATGGATAGAAATGATAATTTTACTGCAATAAACAGCCCTAATCTTAAGATCTATATGCACTGGGGTTTCCAGGGTGAATACGGTGTTATCGGTCAGGCTACAACCACTGTAACCAATTCACCTTTCAACCAGCGAGTGGGAATTGTCCTCGATGAGAATACTCAGGAAATCTATTTTTCTGAATTAAAATATTTTGATCTGCAACTGGATGGAGTGGCTTATCATTATCCACCTTTAGCTGGTGTTGTGGAGACATATAATGACTCTCTGGGTGGATGGACTCGTATTCCTGTGGGAGCTGATATTGATCAAAATACGATCCTGTTCAATCTGGAATCAGGTGAACATACATTCCGCGTACGTGCTGTTGATCTTTCCAATATTGGAGACCCGTCTCCGGCAGAAATGAAATTTATCATTGTTGATCCTGTTGAGCAAGATGATAAATCAGGAATTCTGATCATTGATGATGATGCTAACAGTAATTTAACTCAGGATGCTTTGCTCGATTCTTTCTACATGGAAGCATTATCTGATTTTAATGGCACCATTGATACTTATGACCTTAGAGAGAATTCTGAAAGTGCTGCAGAAGTAAAAACTTATAACTCCCTGCTTCACTTTGACCTTGATCCTGTCTGCCCGATTGATATACAGAATTATAAACTGATCATCTATCACAGTGACAAAGCAGGAGGTGGAACAACAGGTGGAACAAACTTCCAGAAAAACAATGACTGCCTTAATATATTCTTCCAGTTAGGTGGCAATATCCTTGTCAGTCTGGGTGATCATGCATATACTGCGTATAATGGTTGTAATAATAGTGCCTTTAATCTCCTGGAAGATAATTTCGGGATTCCCATAAAGCGTTTGACAGATGATCCGGAAATGGTTGTCAAAATTACAGACAGTAATTATCCTGTTAATGGGAAACCCTTCCTGATCCAGGCAGCGCCTGTTTTACCAATTACTGCAATTCTTGATCTGGAACTTCGTCCTGATATAATATGGGACAATCTGGTTAACATGGGACAAGGACTTGGAGCCTGCAGTTATTTTGTAGATGATATTTTTGAATCCAATCCCTTTATTACTCCTCCCATGCCAATCTATTCTTATGTCTGCAAAGATACTTCAGCCACCGTATATCCACCCACCCAAGCAGATTATGATCGCTACAACAACAAAATCATTGGCATAAAGCATACCAGTGATTTGAATACAAACTACATGTTTGGCTTCGCTCTACCTTATATGGAAGTTGAGGACGTCAAAGCTATGTTTAATGAAATACTGGCAGATCTGGGACTGTAAAATATAAATTTTAATTATCTATGAATTAAAGCCTGCTCAAGAGAGCAGGCTTTTTTGTTATTGACTTTCTTTTGCCAGGTTCTTAATAATGCTTGCAGGAGGCTTTTAAAATGATTAAAATTATTATTATTCTAATTATTGTCATTATGTTGTTAAGCTGCACTGCCGGACCTAATAATCAAACCAATAAAAAGGATTCAAGAGGCAATATCGCTGGTTTCTTTAAAGGCTTATGGCATGGTCTGATCTGCGTTATCACTTTGATAATCTCGATCTTTAATGATAATGTTACCATTTACGAAGTTCATAATTCAGGTTTTTTCTATAATCTGGGCTTCCTGCTGGGGGCTGGAGTAATAACCGGAGGAACTCACTGGAGCCGGAAAAAAAAGAAATAAGCTCTGCCAGAAAGATCATTCATATAGATATGGATGCTTTCTTTGCAGCAGTCGAGCAGCGAGATCATCCTCAGTACAGGGGAATAGCAATTGCTGTAGGCGGTTTACCTGGCAGCCGTGGTGTTGTGTCAACCTGCTCCTATGAAGCCCGAAAATTTGGTATTCATTCTGCCATGTCCTCCAATCTGGCTATCAAGCTGTGCCCGCACCTCGTTTTTGTCCACGGTAATTTTGAAGCCTACAGGCAAGCTTCTGCCATCATCCGAAAAATATTCCATGAATACACTGATCTGGTCGAACCGGTGTCAATTGACGAAGCATATCTTGATGTTACTGAGAATAAAAAAAATAATCCCTCAGCCACTCGACTGGCTGAAGAGATCCGGCAAAAAATAAAAAAGGAAACACAACTGACCGCCTCAGCGGGTGTCTCTTATTGCAAATTCCTCGCTAAAATTGCTTCTGACCTTGATAAACCCGATGGCTTGGTCGTGATCACGCCACAAAACGCCATCGCTGTTCTCAATAAACTCCCTATCGGCAAATTCCATGGCATCGGCAAAGCTACTGAAGAAAAAATGAAATGCCTCGGTATATGTTCCGGTGAAGACCTTCGAAAATGGGAATTGAAAGACCTGATAAAACAATTTGGCAAAGTGGGGAAATACTATTATAACATAGTCCGAGGCATTGATGATCGTCCTGTGGAAACCACTCGCGTCAGGAAGTCTATCAGCATGGAAAGGACATTTTCCAGCGATATCAATGATCTTGCAGTATTGAAAAAATACCTGATTACCCTGGCAGATGATTTATCTGCAAAAATGCAGGAAAAAAGGTTCAAAGCCTGGACATTGACTGTTAAATTAAAATATTCTGATTTTGAAATTGCCCAGAAAAGCTGCTCCGCACGCCGTTCCTTTGATGAAAAGGAGATCATGGTCAGGCAAGCTGGGCACCTGCTCTCTGCCCTTTTTGATCGTTCCCGCTCCGTTCGTCTGCTTGGCATGTGTCTTAGTAATCTGGACTGGATGGAACAAAAAAAGAATAGACAACTTATCCTGCCTTTTTATGATAGCAACGAATATATTGTTATCAGTAATCATGATAAAATTTTTTAATCCTAAAAAAAGGAGAATTGATGGACTGGACTCTACCAGGATTTTATATTCTTCGGAATAATATTTCTCTATGTTGTCTTTCTACCACTTGTGGGGTAATAAAATAAATGTCTGTTTTTAAATTTGTAGATTTTAATAATAATATTCTGAAAAGCGTTGCTCTGGAAAATTCTCAAAGTGAGACGCTTTTTCTCTGCCCTAATCATGCCAGCCTCAAGCAGTTGAAACTGCATTATCAGCAACTTGCCACCTTCAATTGCAGTGAATTCTCCACTCTGGATAATTTCAAGCTTAAATGCCTTGAGATTGATACTCCGATACTCAAAGAAGAAAGACGGACTCTGGCTTTTTATGCTGCTCTCAAACCCGAATACAGGAAAAAATTCCATCTCAGCAACTATTTCCAATCTGTTAGTCTCGCTTATGATTTCTTTACCTTCTTTGATGAACTTACCGAAGAAATTGTTGATCTCGAACGTGTTCAAGCTGTCTTTGGTGAAACTGAATCGGCTGAAAACTGGCAATCTGAGACTTTTAAAATTCTACTGGCTATTAGGGGAAATTATTATAAATATATAACCGCGAGGAATTTCACAGACCTTATTTTCCTGAAAAAAGCTGAAAATATAAACAATCTCTGGCTTAATAAATTCCAGAATATTGTGGTTGTTAATCAGTTTTATTTTACTTCTCTGGAAAAGCTTCTCCTGCCTGAAGATAATACTGTCATCTATTTACAGATGCCGGAAAATATCTATGATAAAGTCAATATGTGCTGCCGGGCTGAGTTCAACTCCCAGCACCTGGAAAATCTGTGTACTCGCATAATCCATAATCATATCTTGACTGATGAATTCTCGCTGAAGCACTATTTATTTCATCAGCTTAATTCAAAAAAACCTGATGTGATTGTGGATTTTGGATTATTGCAACAGCACGTGGATAATTATGAATGCCGGCATCAACTGGATTGTGGCAATTCTTACAAATTCTGCAATTCTTCCATTTTTCAGTTTTACGAACAGGTTCATGAATTGCTTTCTGCCATCATTCCAAATCAGGATGATTATCTTATCTCTCTGAATTCAATTATTGCGGCTTTTAATAATCACTTCTTTGCCACTCCTTTCCTTGCCTGGTGTTTCACCGAATTCGAGCCTTCTCAAATTGAGCCTGTCTATGAGAAGCTCCAGAAATTTATTTACACCATAATTGATAATAATTATAAATATATCAGCCTTCGGTATATTATTCCTGAATATAAAATTGAGCCCTCGGTTAATCGGATATTTGGTAAACTGAAAATGCTGTTAGATAATTTTTCCAATATTTCTTCTCTCTCTGAGCTCATTAGTATCTTTACTTCTTCGTATTGTCTTCTACCCGCCGAGATAATCATCCCTTATGAAAGGCAGTTTACTGATCTGGAAGATACTTTCTTTAACCTGACCGAAGATTTATCAAGTCTTGATACAATCAACCTGTTGAATGACTGGAAATGCATCTTCACTATTGAGCACCCAAGTTGTTATTATGCTGGTTCAGAATTTCTCCGCCTTTTTCTGGAATATGCCAAATCAAAAACCTTTCATTTTTATTTCGATAAACCAGCTCCTGATAGGATCCAGCTTACATCCCTTCATAATACCCGCAATCTGCAATACAGCAATGTGGTGATTGTTGATACAATTGAAGGCGTTATACCACCAGCCCGGCAAACGCCCTTTCTGCTGACGGAAGCTCAAAGACGCAAACTTGGTCTGAAAACCTTTGAAGATATTATCCTGCGCGAAAAATATTATCTTTTCCGCCTTATCGCCCAGGCTGACACGGTCCACTGCTTCTCCCGAACAAGTCCCTCAGATAGAACCGAGATCAGCTCTTTTCTCGAAGAACTTCAAATCTTCTTCCCCTCTCTCTTTTCACAGGATGTTAAGCCTCACACCACTCTCTTTTCTGAGCACTGCCAAAACTGGTTACCTGCGGGCAGCATTAGTCTTGACCATCCAAAATTGCCGGAAGATTTCTTTAGCCTGCCGTTTCGCCGGCAAAACGACCTTAAAAATGACTGCTTTATAGTGAAACCCAGTAATTTCCAGAAAATTATTGAACATCCCTTTAACTATTATCTCCAGGACATGCTGAATATAAAAGATCGGCAAATTGAGATTGAGATGGATTATTCTCCTTTGCAGATCGGCTCTCTGGTTCATGAAGCATTTGCTGATATCTGGCAGAGGCTTCTTAAACTTTATCAGAATAATCCTGTACATCATCCCTTCAATTTCAACCAGGAAAATTACGCAGAACGCGCCCTCAGTCACCATCTTATCCATAATCCCGCTGTTGTTCTTCAAAAACCGCATAACTATTCAGATAGCTACTTTAAAAAAGTGATCTGCCCCATGATCATTGATGCTCTCACTTCTTTTCTCCAGAGCTGCGATGAAAAATATACAAATATCCCGATTCGAATTATCCCCGAAAAAGGCAGAGAAAACCGCGAACGCCAATTATTTGTCTTGGATAATATTCCTGTTATTCTCAAAGGACGTGCTGATCTCAGAATTGAGGTGCTTCCCACTTCCGAAAAACATATTTATGACTATAAATCAGGTAAGCATAAAGCTTACTATCATGATATCTATTATACCCAGTTGATCATGTATGAAATTCTCTATTACGAGCATGAGCCTCTTACCAGATCCTGGCTCTATTTTGTCACTGATCAGGAACTTCTGGAATCCAATCTGAAAAAAATATCACATGCTGAGTTCTTTTCCAATAAAATCTCTGACCTGCAAGAGTCCCTGCAAAAAGTGTTCAAAACAGGCTACTTTATTGGTAATAAAGCCGATCCTTATGAAGATGATGATCTCACCCGCCGATTACTAAACAAACTGTCCCGGAGCACCAAATGAACAATGATGTTTTAACCCCTAACATTATCAGAGCCAGTGCCGGCACCGGCAAGACCTATCGTCTTTCACTGGAATATATCTCCCTGCTTCTTAAATTAAAAGATCAGCTTGAGTTCGATGAAATTCTCGTTATCACTTTCACAAAAAAAGCTACTGACGAGATCAGGCAGCGCATCATCGAATTCCTCCATATCCTGGCAGAAAATGGTAAAAAAGCTCCCGAGATCAAGGGTAACATTCTCAAAATATACCCCGATATTGATTTCTCTACTGAAAATATTCAGTATCTTACCTCTGTTTATCAGAAAATTATTTCTAATAAAAGCAGACTGAATATTTCCACTCTGGATTCATTCATTAATTCCATCTTCAAATCACTGATTGCTCCCTATCATAATATTAACCGTTATACTATTGATCCTCTCATTAATGACAGCATCCTGCCCGAAATTTATCAGACCATCCTACAGGATGAACACTTCCCGCTGGTCCAGAATATTTTTAAACTTAAACGCAGCAGGAATATCTCTGCCTACGACGAATTCATCAAGGCTATTCTGGATAACCGCTGGCTCTTTGAATTCTATGATAAATCCCAAATTCAGAATGTTGATTTCAAATCCATGTCTGATCAATATTATGATGCTGTTGTTATTACTGCCCGTGAATTCAGCCAGCGATTTGCTGACATTCTTAAAACTAATTATCCGGATCTACCCTGGACTAAAATTTTTCCTCGTGACTGGCTGAAGGCAATTGACCATAATAACATTCTGGATAATACATTAAAAGAAGGTATAGAGGAGATTCTCATCTCTCTCTTCAAAGATCGTGAATTCCTGCGAACTCAATATTCCCTGATCAACAATTCCGGGAATATCTGGAACGGAAGCAGTCTCTTCAGGAAGAAAGCCGAAGCTGAAGATAAGGAATTAATGCTCGATCTTCAGGCAAAATTACTCCTGATCTGGAAGCATTTTCTTTATTATGAACGGGTTCTCCCGGAACATCAGGACATCCTTGATCTCAGTAAAGTCATCTTCCGGAAATATGACCAGATCAAATTCCGTGATAAAATCCTCACCTATAACGATCTGGCTACCTACACCTGGAAATATCTCCACGATCCGGCTATCTCGATCATAGATACCGGAGAAGTGCTTAATCTCTTTTATGAGCAGCTCTCTTACCGCATTCGCTTTATTCTCATTGATGAATTCCAGGATACCAGTATCTTGCAATGGAATATATTTGCTCCACTGATCAGAGAGATTATCGCCGGATATGGCGCCACAGATGCCGGCAGCTTCACAATTGTCGGTGACGAGAAACAGGCTATCTACGCCTGGCGCTCCGGCGAACGCGAACTACTGGTCAATATGGAAAACCTGCTGCCTGCCCAATTCCGTCATAGTGACTTGAAGACTTCCTTTCGCAGCAGCCTTGCTGTAATCCACTTTGTTAACCGCCTTTTTACTGATCAATATTTCCTGGATAACATCAAATCCGCTGATCTGAACTGGGAGTACTCGCATATTGAAACCGAAAAGGATGAACCCGGTTATTGCTATCTGCAAATCACTAATCTCTACGGAAATCCCGATAATATTGAATTTAGCCAGGTTATTGCCAATTTTATCCGCAATATTTATCTCCCGGCTTGTAATTCCGGTGAAATATCTCCCTCCGATACCGCAATCCTCACCAGGACTCACAACGAAATGAATACTGTTGCTGCG
The DNA here is from genome assembly GCA_964485055.1 of uncultured Candidatus Cloacimonadota bacterium. GTDB lineage: Bacteria > Cloacimonadota > Cloacimonadia > Cloacimonadales > TCS61 > Stygibacter. The sequence goes on along the minus strand of CAZAHZ010000001.1, from coordinate 29,097 downwards.
GTTCTGCGTGAACTCGAAATTGATTATATTGATGAAACCAATCTCTCAATTCTGAAGCAGCGAGCTATAAAACCCATTATGGCATTACTGAACTGGTTTTATAACCTCGATTTTTATAATCTTATCACATTTCTACGCAGTGATGCCGTGCTCCTCAATTCGCAATCTCTCAAAGACATTCTGGAATTCTGGCAGACTTGCCAAAAACTGGAGCTGCCTTTCTGCCCTGATCTATATGATAAATTCGCTCGTATTCCCCAGATTGCCATACTTGGTGCTCTTCATAAACACCTCTCTGATCCGCTGATACTTGCCAAAGCAATTATCACTGATTTCAACCTCATCAAGATATTCGATCAGGAAATTGACTTTGCCAATATCACCAAGTTCCTCAACCTTATCGCCGAATTCCTGGCTGTCAACCTCGATTATTCCCATGATCTCGGTGGATTGCTGCGTTATTTTGCTGATAATGAGAATGCCGAATATTTCAACCAGACCGGTATCCAGCACCAGAATGTTCTCAAAATTCTCACTATACATAAATCCAAAGGACTGGAATTTGATACCGTTATCATGATGCAAAAAAACAGCTCCTCCACAGGAAGATTACCTGAACTTAGCATTTATCCCGAATATACCTCAGATTTCTCCGGTTTAAGCTCCTGCCTTTTTACCTATAATTTCACTTCACTGATTAAGGATTCTCCTGCCGATCCACTCTCCGAACTGCAAAGAAAGCGCGAAGATGTGGAAGCTATCAACGTCTGGTATGTTGCTCTCACCCGTGCTAAAAGAAACCTCTTTGCCCTGATCGCATATTCCATGAAAGACGGGCTGGAAAAATACTACTCCAGCTTTGATGACGCAAAACCCGATATTAACAAACTTATCTGCGGCTCTCTGGCTGCCGAATTTGTCACGGAAAGCTTGCAGGTGGATAATTCTCTAATTATCAAAATGGGTGAATTGAGCAAATATAACACCCGACATGATGATGATGCGCTCATTCTCTCTGGTCTCTCTGATATTTCTGCCTGGTTTTCTGCGACCCCGTCGGAATTATTCACCGCCAGAGACGACTGGCAGATACAAATCCCTCCCGCAGATTATCACCTGCTTGCCAGAGCAAAAGTGTTAGGTAATATTGCTCATTATTACCTGGAGCAGATCAGATTTGATTCTCAGGCAGCCAGAAAACAGGCTGCCGACAGAACTCTTGCCTTTTATGGCAGCCTGATACCCGCATCTGATATCCTTACCATTATCACAAAAGTTGATGCCATCATAACAGAAAATTTCCCCCTCTTTGATCCTGCTAACTGGGATCAGTGTTACTGCGAATGGTCTGTCTTTGATAATAACAAAAATGAATATAGAATTGATCGTCTCCTGATCAGCCATTCCCGAAAACAGGTACAGGTCATTGACTATAAAACCGGTGAGATCACTGCTGAAGATCAAATCCGAAAATACAATGAATTACTTAAAAAAATACCTTTTTTTGCTAAAAACCATTATGATATTTTAGAGGGTGTTTTTCTGAAAATCAAGCTCTGATAAGTTAGTCTCAGGAGGTTCTAAATTATGAGCAAGCTCATGGTCTCTGTTTCCGGTGTACGCGGTATTTTTGGTGATACCATTGATCCCGCCATTATCCAGCATTTCGCTGCCCGGTTCGGGCTTTTCTCTCAGAATGGCAAGATCCTCGTCGGTCGTGATTCCCGCACCACTGGTCCCACCCTTTTGCATGCCGTTATTTCAGGTTTACTGGGCGTTGGTTGTGATGTCGCTGATCTGGGTATTGTGTCCACTCCTACTGTCCTGCTGGCTGTGGAAAACGATCCTCTTGCCTGTGGTGGCATTGCCATCACTGCCTCGCATAATCCCGCTGAGTGGAATGCCCTTAAATTCGTCGGAGCTAACGGAATGTTCCTTTTCCCCGAAAACGCCGAATCCTTCCTCAATCACCTTGATGATCCTGTCGAATGGGTAAAATATGACCAGGTCGGAAAATTGTCTCTCTACGCTTCTGCCATTTCTGACCATATTAATAAAATACTGGCAGTTCCCTACCTCGAACTGGACAAGATACGTTCCCGCAGGTTCAAGGTCGTTATAGACTCTGTCAACGGCGCCGGAGGCTTGATCTCCCCAAGGTTATTATCCGAACTCGGATGCCAGGTTATCGAGATCAATTCAGAACCTCACGGCATTTTTGCTCATTCTCCCGAACCTCTGAACCAGAATCTAACTCAGTTACTGGAAGCTGTCCATACTCATCACGCAGATATTGGCTTTGCTACTGACCCCGATGTGGATAGACTCAGCATAATTGATGAACATGGAAATTGCCTTGGAGAAGAATTTTCACTGCTGTTGGCAGAAAAATTCGTCCTTGCCCATCGTCCCGGTATTATTGTCACCAATCTCTCATCCTCCATGGCTTCTGAAGATATTGCTGCAGAATTTGGCGTCTCAGTTGTCCGTACCCGTATCGGAGAAATTAATGTCGGTAAAAAGATGATGGAACTTAAAAGCCCCATTGGCGGTGAAGGTAATGGCGGTATTATCTGCCCCGATGTTCATTATACCCGTGATGCTCCCGCCGGAATGGCTCTCATCCTGGCATATATGACCCAATCGAATCAGTCTGTCAGTCAACTTGCGGCTGCCATTCCCCATTACTATTTTCAAAAGAATAAGATCAAGGTTGAACCTGATCAACTTGATGCCGTAATGAAGAAAGCTGAAGAATTTGCCAGTGATCAGCAATCTGACTTTACAGATGGTATTAAGATCATCGCTCCCAGCCACTGGATACATATCCGCAAAAGTGGCACAGAACCCATCGTCCGTGTCTATGTGGAGAGCGAATCCCAGCTCCGTAGCAGAGTACTCTGTCAGCAAACCATAGATTTCCTGCTCCAAGACCTGTAATTCTTTCCCCTAAACCCCAATACATGCACTTCTGATCAATTATAACCTCTAAGCTAAATCAATAACATCTAATTGACCATAATCTATCGGTCTTATAAGTCCTATAGTACCTATATGACCTATAAGTAAGCCCCATCTCCCTTCTCATTCACCTCTTTCCCCTTCTTCTCCTCCTCCCAATTACCCTTCCCATTCCCTCCCCCCCTCCCCCATTTCAGAAAAACCTTACCCTGAATCTAGAGAAGAACAACTAAACACAATCTAACAAAAAAATGTCAGATTGTGTTTAGTTGTTCTTCTCTATTTCTTCAGCCAAGTTAGAAGGAGCTGGCAGGAAGCAGGTATAATTGTGTCAGCGGGGATAATTAATAAAAGAAGGTAAATAAATATGTAATATATTTCATGTAATATATAATATTGCAGATAGTTAGAACAATCAGCTACAAGTTACAATGGTTTGTACTATATATAATATATTGATAATAAGGCAATAAGCCAATATAAGATTATAATTATTAAAATTGTAACCTAATATAGTAAAAACGGGTAAATTGGAGTGTAAACAGCTTAATAAAGGGGATAAAAAAAGTTTTGAGAGAGCAAAACACGGAGCAAGTATAAGGCGAAATCATATATGGTTATAATATAGTCATTTACATAGTATTTACCTATAAATTGGGGTTTGGCATAAAAGTGAGCTAACTTATTTATATAATAAATATTTGACACCATTTGCAGGAAGAATAAACTGACCTTGTAAATAATAAGAAAAAATTTCACTAAAAAAAGAGTGAAAGTTTAGTGAGGAGCTTATGACAGACAATAATTATAATGCCAGTAATATTAAGGTGCTGAAGGGACTGGAAGCAGTCCGCAAACGTCCGGCAATGTATATAGGCGGGACGACAGAGCGTGGACTTCATCATCTTGTATATGAAGTGGTAGATAACAGTATTGACGAGACATTAGGTGGGTTCTGCGACATGATAGAAGTGATCCTTCACCAGGATGGCTATGCAACAATAACTGATAATGGTCGAGGAATACCCGTAGAAATGCACAAGACGGAAAAAATCCCAGCAGTTGAAGTGGTGATGACCGTTTTGCATGCCGGCGGTAAATTTGATAACAAATCTTATAAAGTAGCTGGCGGACTGCATGGAGTAGGCGTATCAGTGGTAAATGCCTTATCAGAGAAGTTGGAAGTTTATATCAAGAAGCAGGGAAAATTATACTTTCAGAGATATGGGCGGGGGATACCGGAAACCAAACTGGAAGTACTGCGAGACGATTTGGACTACGAAGAAACAGGTACAACAGTCAGATTCAAGCCTGATACGAGTATATTTGAGACGGTGGAATTCAGTTATGATTATCTGAGCGTTCGGTTACGGGAGCTGGCATTCTTGAACAGAGGCGTGAAAATATTCTTGAAGGATGAACGCACGGAAAGAGAGCATCTATTTCAGTATAATGGCGGGATAATCGAATTTGTAGCCTACCTGAACATGAATAAAAGACCCTTGGTTGCAGACCCGCTTTTTATAGAAGGTGGGCGTGATGACATAGAATTTGAAGTAGCGCTGCAATACAACGAAAGCTTTCAGGAATCAATTCTTAGTTTTGCCAATAATATCAACACCATAGAAGGCGGAACACATCTGATTGGATTTAAGTCAGCCTTAACGCGGACAGTAAATACTTATATCCGTAATGACTCATCCATGAGCAAAGAGAAGACTACACCACAGGGAAGTGACATCCGCGAGGGATTAACGGCGGTGATATCAGTGAAGGTAGGCAATCCGCAGTTTGAGGGACAGACAAAAACAAAGCTGCAGAATTCGGATGTGGAAAGCGTGATCAACTCAGTGGTCTATGAAAAGTTGATGATTTATTTTGAAGAACATCCGGCAGAAGCAAAAGCAATCTGTATGAAAGCTCTTTTAGGAGCCCGCAGCCGTGAAGCAGCGCGTAAAGCCCGTGAACTGACTCGTCGAAAATCTGTGCTGGAAAGTGGCAGTTTACCAGGTAAACTGGCAGATTGCTCAATCCAGGATCCTTCTCAGACCGAGATATTTCTGGTTGAGGGAGATTCTGCGGGAGGTTCAGCGAAAATGGGCAGAGACCGCACTTTCCAGGCGATACTGGCATTATGGGGTAAAATGCTGAATACGGAAAAAGCCAGAATAGACAAAGTATTAAATAATGATAAGATCCAGCCCGTGATATTAGCATTGGGAGCAGGGATAGGACAGGAATTTGACATATCCCGCCTGCGTTACAATAAGGTGATCATCATGGCAGATGCGGATGTGGATGGGCAGCATATAGCCACGCTGCTTTTAACCTTCTTTTTCCGTTATATGCGTCCATTAGTTGAAGAGGGGCATGTCTTTATAGCCCGACCTCCGCTGTTCCTGATCAGTAAGGGTAATAAAAAACGATATGTATATTCAATGTCAGAGCGAGATAAAGCAATCCTGGAATTTGGCGGATCAAAGGGTTTACATGTTCAGCGGTACAAAGGATTGGGAGAGATGAACGCAGATCAGCTCTGGGAGACCACGCTTGATCCTGAGAGGCGGATATTGACAGCCATCCGCATTAATGATGCCATCGAGGCAGACAGGATGTTTACAATCTTAATGGGTGATGATGTGGAGCCACGCCGTCAATTCATAGAAGAAAATGCAGTATATGCAGAAGTAGATGTTTAGGGGGAATAAATGATACATGACAGATCAAGAATAGAAGCCATAGAGATAGATGAAGTATTGAAGAAAGCATATCTGGAATACGCCATGAGCGTGATCATAGCCAGGGCATTACCGGATGTGCGGGATGGACTAAAACCATCCCAGCGCCGGATATTATTTGCCATGAACGAATTGAACCTGACGCCTGGAAAAGTGTTTCGTAAATGTGCCAAGATCGCAGGTGACACTTCCGGTAATTATCATCCACATGGAGAGCAGGTAATCTATCCAACCTTAGTTCGAATGGCACAGCCCTGGAGTCTGCGTTATATGCTGGTTGACGGTCAGGGAAACTTTGGTTCTCAGGATGGGGATCCACCCGCTGCAATGCGATATACGGAAGCAAGACTGCAAAAAGAAGCTGTAGATCTAATGGCGGATCTGGAAAAAGAAACAGTGGATTACCAGACAAACTATGATGACACGCGTCAGGAACCTAAAGTCTTTCCCTCCAAGTTCCCTAATCTAATAGTAAATGGTTCAACCGGTATTGCGGTCGGTATGGCAACAAATATGTCACCGCATAATATTGGAGAAACCTGCGATGCGATCATTGCTATGATAAATAATCCTGAACTGACTCCCCTCGAGATGATGAAATATATTAAAGGTCCTGATTTTCCCACGGGAGGCTACATAATTGGCAGAAGCGGTATCAAAGAATATTTTGATACAGGTCACGGCAGAGTGATAATGCGAGCCAAAGCAGGTATAGAAACCAAGAATAACGGAGCAGAGTCCATTATCATTACTGAAATCCCTTATATGGTGGGAAAAACACAGTTGATCGAAAAAATGGTGAGTCTGGTAAAGGAGAAACGGGTAGAAGGTATATCAGATATTCGTGATGAGAGCGGGCGTCAGGGGATGCGTCTGTTGATCTCGATCAAGCGTAACCATGAAGGCAATGCGGTATTGAACAAACTCTATAAATATTCGCAGTTGCAGACAAGCTTCAGTGTGAACAATCGCTGCCTGGTGGATGGAGTGCCCAAGATATTAAATATGAAGGAACTGGTGGAAGAATTTATCAAATTCCGGCATGAAGTGGTTGTACGCCGGACACAATTTGAGCTGGACAATGCCCAGAGACGTCTTCATATACTGGAAGGATTACGGATAGCTTTGGATAATATAGATGCCATCATTGCGACGATTCGGGCATCGTCAACAACAGCCGAAGCGAGTGAAAACCTGCTGCAGCAATTTAAATTAAGTGAAATCCAGGCAAAAGCAATACTGGAAATGCGTCTTCAGAGACTGACAGGACTGGAGCGGGAAAAAATTGAAGCAGAATATAATCAAATAGTAGCAACAGTAGCAGAATTGCAGGAAATACTGGCGAAGCGGGAATTACGGATGGAAATCATAAAAAATGAGACTTTAGAGATAAAGGAAAAATACAATGACCCACGCCGGACAACGATCCTGGAAGGTTCTTCAGACATTGAAACAGAGGATATGATCGCTGATGAGGATATGGTGGTTACGATATCTCATGAGGGATATATCAAGCGTATGCCAATTGATACTTACCGCAAACAGGGTCGTGGTGGAAAAGGGCTTTCGGGTTCTAACCTGAAGGAAGAGGATTTTGTGGAGTCCATCTTTGTAGCTTCCACTCATGCTTATATCTTGTTCTTTTCTAATCTGGGCAAATGCTACTGGCTTAAAGTTCATCGTGTGCCGGAAGTAAGTCGTACCGCCCGTGGAAAGGCAATAGTTAATCTTCTCCAGTTGCAGCGGGAAGAAAAGATCGAGTCTTTTGTTACAGTTCGTGATTTTACTCAACCCTGGTATATAGTAATGGTAACCAAAAATGGCACAATAAAAAAGACTAAGCTGCAAGCCTACAGTCATCCCCGTTTAACAGGTATCATAGCTATAAACCTGGATGAGGACGACATTCTGATCGATTCACAATTGACTAATGGAGATAATGATATCATACTTGCTACTAAATATGGATATGCCAACAGGTTCAATGAAGATGATGTACGGTCTATTGGTAGAAATTCAAGAGGGGTACGTGGGATCAGGTTGAGAAAAGGCGATGAAGTTGTGGCAATGGTAATCGTGAAACGAGAAGGAACACTTTTGGCGATTAGCGAAAACGGATATGGAAAACGCAGTCCTATAGAAGATTATACAAAAAACAAACGAGGCGGTAAAGGCGTTATCACAATCAGAACCAGTGCGAGAAACGGGCACTTGATCTCTCTAATGGAGGTGGTTGATAATGATGATCTGATGATTGTCACCAAAGACGGAATGATCATTCGCCAAAGCATTGACCGCATTTCTATTATCGGTAGAGCCACTCAGGGCGTTCGCTTGATCAATTTGAATGATGGCGACAAAGTTTATGATATTGCCAGGATCACGCCGACAGATGATGTAGAAGATGAAGACCAGGAAATAGAGAATGGTGAGAATGGTGAGCAGGAAGAAGAGGAAATTAATATTGACACCTCAGAAGCGGAAGATGTTATTGATGAGGATGATATGATTGACGAAGAAGAAGAGCCTGAAGAGAAATCCAAAGAATCTGAAAACAAAAAAGTAGTTCAGGAAGAGATTGAATTCTAATTAACCTCGAGGGAAAAATGAGAAAAGCCGCGCAGTATGGTGGAATAGTAATATTATTGCTGATAATCGCAGGTTGTGCTGTTCACTACCTTCCCGTGGGAGGAGAAGGTGTTCAGGTAATCAATGACGCTTACGTGTATCAGGATCAGGAGTCGGAACTGGTAGCACAAAATCGGTATTGGGTACGCGATCCGCAAAATCTCAATGACTATTTTACCACGTTCTACGTTACTGTGAAGAATCGTTCCAACCAGAAACTGAATGTCAGAAATAACGATTTTGCCCTGCTTGATCAGAACGGCAATCAAAGTGACCCTTTGAGCATTGGGCAGATCGAGGACATCCTGCTGCATAATGAACTACAATATCTGGTGGTTAAGAATATTGAAGAACAGGATGATCAGAAATATGTTACTTTTCAGGATCAGACGGATACCCTGGAAGAATGGCGGCGGGCAAAGCGTAACCTGATCAGTGATTCTTTTGCTTTCGGCGAGATATTTCCGCAGGCAAAACGGACTGGTTACCTTTTTTTCCCCAAGGTCAATATCAAAAATGATGAACTCACACTTATCTACCGTTCACAGCAAATGAAATTCAGACGCTGATAAAATAGTAAAATATCGAGCCCCGGTTACGGGGCTTTTTTTTATTCCGAACCTGAGATTTATTTCTGTCTTGACAATTGAGAAGCAGTGAATTTCTTTCTCAATTTTTATTGTACTTGTAAAATATAGAGTTAATGGAGTAAATATGCTTGATTTATTAGGGAACCATAAACGCAGTCATTATGCTGCCAGTCTGACCAAGGACAAGATTGGCGAAAGAGTGACCGTGATGGGCTGGGTACATCGCAGACGTGATCTGGGTGGATTGATCTTTATCGATCTGCGTGATGTGACAGATATTGTCCAGGTAGTTTTTCATCCGGAAAATGCCGAACTTCAGGCAAAAGCACATCAAATAAGAAATGAATACGTGATTGCTGTGACTGGAGTGGTAAATAACCGCCAGGTAGGAAATATTAATGAAACGATGGCAACCGGAGCAATCGAAATAGAAGCAGAGGAACTACTGCTCTTGAACGACTCGGCTCCCTTGCCGGTGCAGGTGAATGAGAAGCTGATGGCTGATGAGAATTTACGCTTGAAATACCGCTATCTCGATTTGCGACGAACTGTCATGAAGGATAACATCATCATGCGCCATCGGGTAGTATTTGCTATTCGTGAATTTATGAATGAGCGGGGATTTTATGAAATTGAAACTCCTGCGCTAATGAAAAGCACTCCCGAAGGTGCTCGTGACTACCTCGTGCCCAGTCGTATCCATAAGGGGAAATTCTTTGCCCTGCCCCAAAGTCCTCAGATATATAAGCAGTTATTGATGATCTCAGGATTTGACCGCTATTTTCAGATTGCCCGCTGCTTCCGCGATGAAGACCTGCGAGCTGACCGGCAGCCGGAATTTACTCAACTGGATATGGAAATGAGCTTTGTTACTAAAGAAGATATCTTTGAGATCAATGAATCTCTTTTTCAATACATTTTCCAAAAGTGCTTAAATATAGATTTGACCATTCCCTTTCCACGCCTTACCTATCGCCTCGCACTGGAACGCTTTGGTATAGATAAACCTGATCTGCGCTTTGGAATGGAACTGGTTGACCTGAGTGCTATTTTAACAACGAGTGAATTTAAGGTCTTTAGCAGTGCACTGGAAGGCGGTGGCTCAGTACGTTGCCTCGTAGCCCATGGCTGCGCCGGATATTCGCGTAAACAGATTGATGAACTCACCGATATCGCCAAACATCTCGGCGGAAAAGGTCTGGCATATTGCAAAGTTGAAGCAGAAGGACTTTCTGCCGGGATCAGCAAATTCCTCTCCGAGGAAGAAAAGCAGCAGATCATCTCTGTTTCCCAAGCCGAAGTGGGAGACCTCATACTATTTGCTGCTGATGCGAATAAGATTGTTTTCAAGGTTTTGGCGGAGCTCAGAAACCATTTTGGCAGAGAGCTGAAACTATACGATCCCCGTCAGTTCAATTTCCTCTGGATCACTGATTTCCCACTCTTTGAGAAAAATGAAGATACTGGAAACTGGGAAACAATGCATCATATGTTCACCATGCCCCGTGAAGAACACATTGATTATTTTGACGATGAAGATAAAATCGACCAGATTGAAGGTCAGCTCTATGACCTGGTTTGCAATGGAATGGAACTTTCTTCTGGCAGCATACGTTGTCATCGCCTTGATATACAAAGAAAGATCTTTGATGTATTGGGATTTGAAGAAGAAGAATTACAGCAGAAATTTGGGTTCTTCCTTAACGCTCTCAGATATGGTACCCCACCTCATGGCGGCATTGCTCCCGGAATAGACCGCCTGGTGATGCTGATGACGTACACTGCCAGTCTCCGTGATGTGATTGCCTTTCCTAAATCACTGCAGGCTGTTGACCTGATGAGCGATGCTCCGGGTATAGTAGATATTTCGCAATTGCAGGAACTTGGCATCAAGATCACTGATGATCAAAAATAGTATTTCCGGTTGCGTCTTATGAAAATTGCTGCCCTCACTTTTGGCTGCAAGACTAATCAGTATGAAACTACCTGCATTCTGAATGAATTCCTGCAGAACGGCTGGGAACAAACAGATTTCAGTAAGGAAGCAAATGTTTACCTGATCAATACCTGCACAGTAACTAACAGGTCTGATTATAAAAGCCGGTATGCCATCCGTAATGCCCTGCAGCAAAGAAAAAAATACCAGTATTGCGTTGTTATTGTCACCGGCTGTTATTCTCAATTGAATTATCAGGATATTGTTCAGCTCGGACCTGTGGATTATATCATAGATAATAATCACAAAAATATGGTTTTCCAGATATTCCAGTCCATGTTTGAGCCGGATTTTGCGGATATCAGTACAGAAACTATTTTTGCCGAACAAACCACTGCTAATATGATTAAGCGAAGTCGTGCTGTCATCAAAATACAGGATGGCTGCAATTATTCCTGTGCCTATTGCGCAGTTACTCTTGCCCGAGGTCCATCACGCAGCCGTGAACGGCAGAACATTCTCGACCAGGTGAAGTCTTTAGCTGATAATGGTTATCAGGAATTTGTCCTTGCGGGTGTCAATCTTGGGCTTTATGGTCAGGAAAAAGAAGATCATTATCACCTGCCTGAATTACTCGCTGATCTGGAAAATATTCCCGGCGTTCAGAAGCTGAGATTATCATCTCTTGAGCCACAATTATTTACTGAAGACTTGATAAATTATTTCCGTAACAGTGACAAAATTTGTCACCATTTTCATATCCCGCTGCAATCAGGAAGTGATGAATTGCTGAAAAAGATGGGTAGAAATTATTCTCGCTCTGAATTCAGAATTCTTTTCAATTCACTTCTGGAAATCTTTCCTGATGCTGCTATCGGGATTGACGTTATCACTGGATTGCCCGGAGAATCTGAAGAATTATTTCTGAAAACCAAAGAGCTTCTGGAAAAATTGCCTTTTGCTTATTTTCATGTTTTCCCCTACTCAAGGCGACCCGGAACACGTGCTTTTTCCATGCCGAACCAGGTTCATGGCGAAATCATTCATCAGCGAGTGGTGGAACTAACCGGATTATCAGTAGCAAAACAAACTGCCTACAGGCAGATGCTGATTAATAAAAAAGTAACCCTCACAGCGGTTTTGGAAAATCATTCCGGTACTAATTTAACCGGTCTCAGTGACCATTATATCCGCATTCACTGTCGGGATCATTCTTTCCATCAGGGTAAAATGATCAAAGGCATGCCTCTGATGCTTTGGGGTAATGATCTGCTGATTGAGGTTATCTCGTGATCGAGATCAAAGATGTCGGCATCTCATTTGCCGAACAAGTTGTTCTGCAAAATATCTGCCTTGATATTGAAGAAAATAAAACCATCCTGGTGGTTGGGAAAAGTGGCTGTGGCAAAAGTGTGCTGATGAAGATCATTGCCGGACTTTTGATGCCTGACCATGGTTCTGTGCTGATAGATGGTGATAGCCTGCTTTCCTGCAACCGAAAAGAAGCCATTCAAATACGCCAGAAGATTGCCATGCTTTTTCAAGGTAGTGCTCTGCTCGACTCTTTGAATGTTTATCAGAATGTGGCTCTGCCACTCTTTGAACACTCCAGTCTCTCCCATCAGGAAATAGAAAAACTCGTGCGAGAAAAACTCGATCTGGTCGGACTTGGTGATATCCTCACCAAAATGCCTTCGGAATTAAGCGGAGGTATGAAGAAACGCGTTGCTTTCGCCCGGGCAATCATCACCAATCCCCGCTACATCATTTATGACGAACCTACCACTGGACTTGATCCCGTTATCTCGGCTGAGATCATCAAGATTATCAGTAAACTCCACACCGCTCAGAAATCTGCCACCATCATTGTCACTCACGATCTGTATTGCATAGATAAAATCTCCGGCAGACTTGTGATGCTGGCTGATAATGATATTATCTTTGACGGCTGCTATACCGAATTTAAAAATGCCAACGATAAAAGAATAAAAAAGTTTCTGTATTCCACAGAAAGGTAATGCTATGAAATTTAATGAAAAACAAAACCGCACTAATCTCCGTGTCGGGATTTTTGTGGTCATCGGCTTCGTGATACTCATTCTGGGCTACCTCTGGTTCACCAACTACCTCGAAAAAGGCAGCCTCACAAAATTGACCGTTGCTTTCCCTGATGCTTTCGGGCTTGAACTCGGCGATGGTGTTCTTATTCTGGGAGTTAGTTGCGGTAAGGTGACTTCTCTTGATCTGGCTGGTGACAAAGTCCTTGTTTCCATGGCTGTCAAACTGCAGGAACCTCTGAGAACAGGTACCGAATTCAGCATCAGAAATACTTCGCTGATGGGCAGCACTCGCGTAATTATCAATCCCGGCACTGGCTCTGGCTTGCTCAATCTCTCCGCTGGCTTACAAGGTACAAGCTGTCCTGGGATCAGCGACCTCACTACTGAAGCAGGAACGCTGCTGTCGGAATTACATCAACTCCTCGCAAAATTCAATGCTTCGGACAATATATTTGCTAAATATTCACAAGCTGCCGATACTCTCCAATTAACTCTCGGAAATCTTAATCAACTCCTTACAAAAAATCAGGAAAACCTGGCTATTACCACTGCCAACCTGGCTAAGACTAGCAGTCAAATCGCTGACCTGATTACCCGAAACCGGGAAAATATTGACAGCACGCTGGCTGGCTCTGATGAGTTCCTGGCTAACCTGACTCAGACCAGTAATTCTTTCCGTGAACTCGCTCAGCAGATGCTGCTTATTACCCGGCAATTGCGAACTGAAAATTCCACTTTCACTGAACTTACCACTAATGATGAATTATATAGAAAAATTCTTAAATCAACTGCCAGCCTGGACAGCCTGCTCTCTGATATTAAAAAAAATCCCAAAAAATACCTGACCGTTAAGATATTCTAAATATGAAAAAAATAATATTTCTTATCATTGTCACCTTCCTCACCCTGTCACTTTCTGCTCAATACTACGGCAAAAACAAGATCCAGGCAGAAAAGATCCACTGGAATAAAATGCAGACCTTGCATTTTGATATCTATTATCCCAATGATGATGATGATTTCGGCAGAATTGTCGCTCTCTGTGCTGAAGAAGCCTATTACTATCTTCGAGAAGATTTTCTTACACCTATCAAGGGCAGAATCCCAATCATCTTCTACAGCTCTCACCAGGAATTTGAAGCTACTAATATTATCCCCAATCTTCTCAATGAAGGCGTGGGTGGGTTCACCGAAAGCCTCCATAATCGCGTGGCGATGCCGTTCTCCGGCAGTTATCGCGAAATGGAAAAAACCCTTATACACGAATTGACGCATGCCTATGTAAACGAGTTGTCAGCCGGTCAGCGAAGTATGATGATCTCCCGCTCCCTGCCTTTCTGGCTCTCTGAAGGGCTTCCTGAATTTATCTCAGTTAATGGCAAAAGCGTCTATAATAATATGTTCATTTTGGACCTCGTCATCAATAATAATCTGATCAATCTGGAAGAAGTTGGCGGTTATTATGCCTATCGCGAAGGCGAATCCTTTCTCAAATTTATTGAAGACGAATATGGCAGAGATAAGGTGATGCAGATTTTCTATTCTGCCAAAACCTCCAATCATGATACTTTTTCCAAAAAAATCTTCGATTGCTCTTTTTTGGATTTGCAGCAACGCTGGGAAAATTACCTTAAAAGAAAATACTTCGCTATCTATAATGATTACAAAATTCCCTATGAAGCTTATGAAAAACGCACTGAATCTGAAAAGGATGGCTCTTCACTTAATACTGCCCCACGCTTTGCTCCCGATGGAATGCGATATGCCTGGTTCTCCAATAAAAAGATCACTGACGCTATCTGGCTCGCTGATAGACTTGACCTAAATAAAAAAACCGAACTCTATCGCAGTGGTGTTAATGGCAAAGTTGAAGAATTTCATTTCAAGAAAAATAATCTCGCCTGGTTCCCGGACAGCTTACAAATCGCCTTCGCTGCTAATACTTCAATCGGTGACCGCATTTATTGCCTGAATATCAAAAGTCACAATATCACTAAATCTATCAGCTTTGACTCCATCAAGGTGATCTACGAAATTGATATCTCGCCCGATGGTAAAAAAATCGTTTTCAGTGGTATTCAGGACGCATATTCAGATATTTTTATCTATGATCTGGAAACTGAACAACTGCAAAGACTTATGAGCGACCGCTATTATGATGGCGCTCCCCGCTGGTCGCCTGATGGCTCCAAAATCGCTTTCCACTCCGAACGAATTCCTCAGAATCCCAACGAAGAGGAACATATTTTTGATAGCTGTGTCAGGAATATTTATTATTATGAACTGTCTTCTGCTCAATTCTTCCAGGTTACTTTCAGCGAACAGGATTGCTATCAGCCTGTCTGGAATTCTGATTCCTCGCAAATTCTCTACATCTCCGACGAAGATATGGTTTCCAATATCAGAGTTATTGATATTACCGCTGCCACTCAAGCGGTTGTTACTAATGTCCTCTCTGGCGTTCTTAATTTTGACCTTTCTCCCAAAGACGATAACCTCTTCTTATCATGCTTCCATAAAGGTGCCTGGGATCTGTATCTGGCTGCTGCTCCCCTGGATAGTCTTAACTGGCAGGAATATCGGTTCCCCCAAGAAATTAAGTTTGAAAACGATTTCTGGGAAATATTTGATTTTGAACGCATCAAGTTCTTCGGCAAAACAAATCTGGCTTTCAAAAAACCTGGACCTAAACGTAATATTGATCCCGAACTCGCCGAAATGTATGATGATATTAAGATTGATTATGGTCCTGATACCACTATTGTGGAATATAATCGTAAAATCGACCGAAAACCTACAGAACCACATGAACCGGAAATTGTGCCTTATAAAACTAAGATGAAAATTGATTATTTCTGGGGTGGACTTGCCTACAGCTCTTCCGGCACCTATGCCATGCTTGATATCTGGGCTTCCGACATCCTTGGAAATCATTCTCTTTATGGCAGCCTTAATGTCTCTGGGAATATCGAAAATTCCAGCCTGCTGCTCCAATATCTCAACCTGGAACGAAGAAATGACTTTGGCGGCGGTGTTTTCTATCTCAATGATGAAACTATCTACCAGGTTTATTATGGCGATTTCGCTATGGATGAATATTTCCGCAGACGAATCAGACAATATGGATGCTTTGGTGCCTTCATTCACCCCTTCGATAAATACTGGCGGGCAGAAATTCAGGTTGCTTTACTCAGACAACAGATATTTCGTGACTGGTGGGATAATAAAACCGGTGAATGGATAGATCAATATCTTCCCCAAGGTTTCAATCTTCCCACCAAAGAAGAATCCTGGCTTGTTGCTCCCGAAATCAGCTTTGTGCATGATAACACTCTCTACGGCAACGTAGGTCCAGTCTCCGGCTGGAAAGGGATACTTAATCTAAAACACGGTTTCTCCACCGATGATTCATATAGCCTTGCCTACACCGACCTACGCCAATATTTCTTCTTCGCCAAACGCTATGCCTGGGCTAACCGGCTGCTTGCCGGCTGGATTGTAGGTGATACTACTACAGAATTTGATCTCGTCGGGTTCTATGGTGTCCGTGGTTTTGAAGACGATGAACTCACCGGAACAAAAAAAATCCTCCTCAGCACCGAACTCAGATTCCCTATGATAGATAATCTCTCTATCGCCTTCCCGCTTCCTATCAGAATTTATGGTATCCGAGGCTCTTCCTTTATTGATCTTGGGGCAGTCTGGGATAACGATAATGAATTTGAGTTCCAAAAAAATGGCATTCTTGATACCCCCAAAATGGGATTCGGCTTCGGGCCCCGCCTTAATATGGGCTATTTCGTCCTGAAATTTGACATCGCCTGGTCAACCGATCTCTCCCTCGTCAGCAAACCCAAATACTACATCTGGCTCATAGAAGATTTCTAAAATAACCTGAATAATTAATCCAGCAAAAACCTTGCCAATGGTGTTTACACCTTCGCAATGGTTGACCGTTATCACCTGTTTACTTGCATTGCTAACTATATTCATTATTATATGTTATATACTTCATATCTTCTGATCGACCCTTGCGAAGGTCTATCGACCAATCGCAAGGGCTAAGCTGGGGGCATCTGAACATTCTCCAGGAAATATCAGTTTAGGTAATACTTGACAATTACATTTTAGTTTATCTTACTGTTTTATAGTTGATTAAATTTTTCTGGAGGAACTGTAATGAAAAAGTTATTTGTATTCGTCCTGGTCATTTTATTTTTTAATGCTCTTTTAGCTGATTTTCCCTATGGATGCTTAGGATCAGTGAGAGTAAGACTGCATTTTCAGGATAATACCTCCATCGAAGGATTTACGACCATACATGGATTTGATCTGCCAAATTTTAAGGTGTTTGATATTGACAATGATGATGAGTTTTATAAACTTCCTCAGGGAACTGATATTATGCCCTATCTATCTAAAGAAATCCAACAAAGATATTTTGCCGAAGAAATTTTCTATATCCCGGAAAAAGTCAGTGTCGTCTCTGAGGATAAAATAACCAATCTTGACAGCTTGCAGAATATTACCAGCATGGAGTACCTCGATTGGATGGATGATAGAGGCTGTGAATTATACGGATTTATCACTATGCCGGAAAAAGATATCGAATACATGCGAAATCATGAACCAATATTCGTAACTACCAGGAATTATAATTCTACTATAAAATATATTACTGCTGGATATTTTACCCCAAATCATATTTATCGCCTGATCATAGATTACAGCACTTATGAAATTGAAATAAATGACCTGAGAAAGAACCTGAAAACGGATGAAGAGATAGATGAATATTATGGAAACCTGATTATGTATATGAATGATCCGATTACCTGGAATCATTTTGAAGCTATCCATGCTACAGAATATTTTCAATATGTATATCGTCATATTTATGGTGATCTCAAGGGCACTGAGACCTTTCCTGATTTCAAGTTTAAGCGAAATGATCTATACTACTTATACCAGGACATGATCGCTGATATTCCTAATATCTACACCTTAATGTATAGCAGTGATTAATACCGTAAAATTATTCGGGTTCGATACTCTTTTTAAATATCTCAAATACTTCTTTGGGTAATCTACGTGGTTTACCATTATTGGCATAAACTCCCTCAATAGTGATGCGGCTGCATAATTCATCATCCACCCACATCTCCTGCTGCCATAATCCTCTTAATCTGCTGCCCGATACAACCCAGCTCTTGATCAAAACCTCTGATTCCAACTGGATCGCCTGAATAAATTCCATCTCTAACTTAGTGATAAAAATCGCAATCTCCATCTCAATAAGCATATTTATCGGCAGTCCCACATCTAGCAGGAATATTGACCTCGCTTCTTCATATAAATGCAGGTAATTTGCATTGTTCAAATGACCATAAATATCGCATTCATATCCGAATACTCTCCGCCTGTATTCATGGATCATCGCATTCTCCTCAGCTTTTTTTATTTTCTGCTTCTACCTCTGATTTTACAACTCTATCTGTCAAGTTTTGTCTATCCACAAACCGCTATCCCCCCGAAATTTTAAAAATATCTCCTCTACCGTACGGGCAGACCCATGTGTCTGCCCTTATATAACCTGAATCCCTGCTATATTTATGATAGCTTAGAAACATGCAAAGAGGGCAGACACATGGGTCTGCCCATACGGTAGCAAATACATTTTAATATTCCGCACTAATACCAGAATATCTTACATCTTAGCAAGTACAACTGTTATATTAATATTTTCACGAAAATATTCCCATTATTGATGAATTGCCTGTACATTCCTGTTTTTTACTATATTTTGCTATACTTTTCATCTATAATTTGCCATTACTAAAATATTTATCATCCACTTATTGACATTAGAATGAAACAACAAAGCACAATCTAACAATAAAATGTCAGATTGTGCTTTGTTGTTCCACTTTAAGACTTTCTTATAAATGGCAGGATACGAACGTAAATGATGAAAATATGTGAAAAAATTAAATTGTGGTTAAGCCTAAATTCTGTTTTGGTCAAAAAAGTGAAATATCCAGGAATTATTGCAAGTTAAAATAGTGATATTTATTTGTCTAAATAATCTGTTACTAGACAACTAAAATTGTCACAATTGCTTAACTTAAGGAGGAATTTTGAGATGAGAAATATTATTTATGAGTAATTTGCTGCTCCGAACAGGTAAGAAAATCCTGGTTTTACAGTATTTGCGGGAAGATTTTGCAGGTAGTCTTGAAAATCTATATTTTTGTTGAGAGCCTCTGACAACTAAGGATTGGATAACTATGGAAATGAGATTGTGATCCCGCCGCATCCGGGATGATTTTCGAGTTTATCTTAGTCTGGGAGGATTTTTATATTGATTATTAATCCAGTTCGAGGATGGTGGTGGAGATAGGGGGAATTTTGATTTTGGAGTCTATGTGACGGGCTTGCTGCTGGAGATCAGGGAAATTATCATCGAAGATAATACGCCAAATGCCATCGGGGAGTTTAAGGTCAGCGTGTTTTGGCAAGGGATTATGGATAATGATCAGGTCGGTTTCTTTTTCCATGCCCTTGATAAAGAGGGCTATTACCTCAGCGGGAATGCCTTTTTTTAATATAATAAGCCGCTTTTTTATCTGGAGGGTATCAGTGAGACGGAAGGCGGAATATTTCCGGCGGATTTCTATTAAGTGCCTGAAATAATCGAAATAATTATAATAAGTGATCTTGCTTTGCCAGTCTACTTTATTGATCTCATCGGATGCTTTATAGGAATTTCTGATGTTATCTTCGCTGGCACCGGGAATTCTTTTCGAGCGCATAAATTCTGAGCCGGCGTGCAGGAAGGGAATACCCTGACTGGTGAGGACAATAGCCAGTCCCAGACGTGCCATTCTAAGCTGAGTTTCCAGGCTGGCATCCGGCATGGTATGGACAATTTTGTCAAACCAGGTGTAGTTATCGTGAGCCGAGACATAATTAATTGTCTCAGAAGGCGAAGCCGTGAAATCATCAATGCTGCCCATCATTCCGGTAATAACCTGGTTTTTGAGATTCAGAGCACCCATCACCCAGCCTTTGGCAGTGCCATCAGTGTCACCGCGCAGACTGTTACGAAAGTGGTCATTAAAAACAGCGAAACCAAGATTTTTTTGAGTGCCCGTAACGGCGGGATTGGTCAGCGGAGAAGCTCCGCCCGCCCAGGGTTCGCCATAAATGAGGACATCTTTTTTAATTGCCTGGAGTTGAGTGACTATCTGCTGCATGGTTTCCAGGTCAATCAGTCCCATGAGATCAAAGCGGAAGCCGTCAATTTTATATTCCGTCAGCCAGTATTGCAGCGAGTCAAGGATATATTTACGAACCATAGGTTTTTCGGAGGCGACCTCATTGCCACAGCCAGAGCCATTGGTATAATGTCCGGCATTATCCATGCGGTAGAAATATTCGGGCATAAAGGTGTCAAAAAAGGAGAAGGTACCCACATTAGCCGTGTGGTTATAGACAACATCCATCACGACTTTGAAGCCGTTATTATGCAGAGCCATAATCATCTGGCGGAATTCCAGCAGCCTGCGGCTGTCATCAGCGTGCACGGCATAACTGCCTTCGGGGACATTATAAGCCACGGGATCATAACCCCAGTTGCGGATTTTATTCTTATCATTGCCGGTCTCATCTACAGTGTTGAAGTCAAAAACCGGTAAAAGCTGAATAATATTTATACCGAGTTCCCTGAGATGCTCGATGCCGATCTTAACTTTAATACCGTTATCTTCAAGTTCTCCTGACCAGGTGAGTCCCAGGAATTTACCACGATATTCTTCCGGACCCTGCCAGAGCGGTGAGATGGAAAAATCGCGGATATGCAGCTCATATATAATGGCATCGGCAGGATTTTCCAGAACAAGTTCCTTTTGCTGCTGCCAGCCTTCGGGAAAGGTTTTACCGACGTCAAAGACCAGGGAACGTTTACTATTAAGCGATAACGCCCGGCTGTAGGGATCAATCTGTCGCCAGGTGTTTTCGTCAATCCTGATCTCATAAAGATAATAGTAATTTTCCCAGTTGTTAGGAATAACAGCTTCCCAGACGCCATGTTCGCTTTTTTGCATTTCTTTTGTCAGGGTTGGCTTAGTGGCAGTGGAATTCTTATAAAGCAACACTCTCAATTCATCTGCAACGGGACTCCAGAGCTTGAAGACCGTTTTCGAAGAAGTCCATTTAAAGCCCAGATCATCTTTCTCATAGTAGAATTCAGGTTGATTGAAGATATCACGATTGATCAATCTGATCTTATTCCTGCAGCAGTAATTGAGGAAATAACTGTGGTCTGGCATTAATTTCTGACTGGTTCGGAGGATCAATTCGAAGTTTTGAAAACCGAACATTTTATTTTTGAGGATAAATCGCACCTTATCTTCACAGATGAGATAACCTTTCTGGAGAAACGAGCCTTCGTGGCTGTCAACAATCAGGTTTTCACCATGTGGAAACCAGATAAAGCCCTTTTCAATAAACTTAAAGTTTTTATTTTCAACCAGTTCCCGCGGCAATTCACAATAATAATAATGATTTTGAGTATCCCACAGCATCTTTCCCTGGGGAACCTGCAGCCAATTGAAGAAAACACCGGTCAGGTATAAAACCTGCGGTTCCACTTCAGCAGAAACTATCTTGAGTTCGTTTTCATTTTCATCCTGGAGGTGAAAATTTTCAGCCTGGAAAGCTATTCTTTCATCAGTCTGGGTAATAGTAACCCGGATAAGATTAAAACTATCTATAAAAGCAACTACCGGATGCTGCAATCTAACGCTCCTGTAACAAAATTTCTAATCCTGCTTATTTCAGTTCTGTCTTATCCTGTCAATGATAAAGGCAAATTCAAAGGCAATCTCTTTCAAATAGTCATATCTGCCGGAAGAACCACCGTGTCCGGCGTCATTGATCTTCAACAGCAGCAGATTATCATCTGTTTTCAATTTTCGCAGCCTGGCACACAGTTTTGCCGGTTCCCAGTAATTAACGCGCGGATCATGGAAACCGCCCAGCAGGAGAATATTCGGATAATCCTGTGCCCGGACATTATAATAAGGGCAATAAGAATACATATACTCAAATTCGCTTTTAATGTCGGGGTTGCCCCACTCCTCATATTCGGAGACAGTGGCAGAAAGCGAAGGGTCGAGCATGGTATTCATCATATCCACAAAAGGGACATCACCGACGACAACCTGAAACAGATCAGGTCGCATATTCATCACAGCTCCGATCAGAAGTCCTCCGGCACTGGCGCCTTCTATAGCGAGCCGGCTGGAAGACGAATATTTCTCCGCAATCAGATATTCGGTGCAGACAATAAAATCCGTGAAGGTATTTTTCTTATGCATCATCCTGCCTTCGTCATACCAGCGTCTGCCCATTTCTCCGCCACCGCGGATATGGGCTATTGCCCAACTGTAGCCCCTGTCCATCAGGCTCATTTTCGAGATGGAAAAATAGGGATTGCTGTTATCTCCATAGGCACCATAAGCGGTCAGGAACATCGGATGCTGTCCATCCTTTTCGAATACTTTATTGTTATAGACAATTGAGATAGGTATCTGTTCACCGTCAGCGGCTGTGGCAAATATCCGCTCGGACACATAGATGCTGTCATGGTAGCCGTAAACTTCCTGCTCTTTCAATAATTTCTGTTCTTTGGTCACGAGGTCATATTCATAAGTCTGCCAGGGTGTCTGCATGGATTCCACAGTATAGCGTAATTTATCACAGTCATATTCGGGCATGAAGCCGGCAAATAGTTTTGCCGTGCTATTGGGAGGCATGATCAGGTAATCTTCACCGGAAATTAGTCCGATCACTCTGATCCTGTCCTGATACTTTTCAGTTTCAAAGAGAATGAGATAGTCTTTAAAGATCGAGAAGTTGAAGCTGACGTTTTGGCGGTAAGGTATAAATTCCTGCCAGTTTTGACGCTGAGGAGTATTTTCATCAACCCGCATAACTTTGAAATCAGGGGCGGTTTCGTTGGTTGTAACATAGAATTCATCTTCATGATGATTGAGATAATATTCGATATTCGGGCGTCTTGGCTCAACAATCTGCAATTCTCCCCAGGGATCATCAGCCCGGAGTATCCGCATTTCTGAGCTGGTTTTTGATGAAGACCCCACGATGATAAATTCATGGCTTTTAGTCAGATATACATAAGCATAAAAGGAATCATCGGTTTCATAAAAGATCAATTCATCGCGACTGAAATCCGTTCCCAGCCGATGACGCCAGACCTTGTCCGTTCTTCCCGCTTCATCCAGCGTACAATAAAACAGCGTCTCATTATCATTTGCCCAGCAGATGTCATCAACATTGTCCAGGCTGTCCGGCTGCAATTCTCCAGTAAAAATATTCTTCACATATAGCGTATAGATTTCGGAGCCGTTATAATCTGCCAGATATGCCAGCAGGTCTTCTCCCCTTGATATTTTCATACCGTTCACTGCCAGATAATCTTTGCTTTCCGCCAGTTCATTCAGATCAAGATAAATTTCCTCAGCCGCATTCATATTACCCCGACGTCTGCAGTAAATAGAATACTGTTTTCCTGCTTCTTCCCGGCTGTAATACCAGTAGCTTCCCAGTTTGTAGGGCACAGTACAGTCCTCTTCCGGGATACGGCTGCGGAATTCCTGATAAAGTGTGTCCTGTAAACCGGTTGTTGCTGACATCATTACGTCAGTATAGTGATTTTCCGACTCCAGATAGGCAATGACATCCGCGTTACTGCGGGTTTTATCCTTTAACCAGTTAAATTCGTCAACCAGGGTGTAACCGTGTATCTCAAATTCATGCTGTTTTTCTGCGGCTACCGGAGCTTCCGGCTCAGCCAGCAGCAGTAAGAACGGCAACAGCATTATTGCCGTTAATATCTTTTTATTTCTCATTACTCATCTCTCTAACATTTTATTTTACTTAGAGCATAAAATGTTCCTGTTTTCAAATTAGAATTCTCTTGACTCCGCCCTTTGTCCATAACTTTCTGCATGTATGAAAATGATTGTGAATTACCTGATGGCAGCAATAAGTATTCTGCTGATGGTCTCCTGCTCCGGAAAGAGAATAGTATATCTCATCCCGGAGCCGGAGCAGCCTGATCTTTCGATCGAAAAACTGCTGTCTCACGAAGCTGTTTATGGGATTATTGTCCAGGATACTGATGCGGACACGCTGCTCTGCTACCATCAAAATAAATTGATGCTGCCAGCTTCCACACTCAAGCTGGTGACTGCAGCCGCAGCCTGGAAATTCCTGGGTCCAGACTACCTTCTGCCCACTTTTATCGGTTATGACGGCTTTACTCACAATAACATTTTATTCGGAAATCTTATCGTAACCGGAACTGGCGATCCCACGCTGGATAGAAGACACTGGCTTGATCCTCAGGTTGTATTCTCAGCCTGGGCAGATTCGCTTATCGCTCATGGCATCAGCGAAATCCGCGGTGATATTATCGGCAATGATAATCTTTTTGATGAAATGAACCTGGGAAATGGCTGGGCTTGGGATGATCTCAGCTTTACCTATGCGGCTGAATTCGGTCCACTGATGGTTGATAACACTACTGTGGAATTTTTTATTAATCCCCCTGATAAGGATGATGATGAATTTTCTATCATGGACAATCTGCCCTTTGAATATTTCACTTTTCAGAACAAAGTTACGTATCTGGATTCTCTCCCGGAACAGATTCATACCCGCAGGATGACCGGAACTAATATCCTGTCTGTGTACGGAAATTACAGTACTGAAAATAAAAGTTACGCTAAAATGATCACCGCTAACAATCCTACTCTTTTCTATGCCTTGCTTTTAAAAGCTGTTCTGGAAAAAAATGGAATTACTATTAGCGGATATGCCCGTGATATTGATGACCTCAACGAAAAACCGGAGAATATTAAGCCCGTGTTCACTCATTATTCACCTCCGCTTTCGCTGGTTATCAGGCAGTTTCTGCAGGATAGCAACAATCAGGCTGGTGAAGCACTTCTGCGTCATATTGCCTGGCAGGAAACCGGTTTTGGCTCTTTTAATAATGCTATCATGGTAATGGAAGTATTCCTCGAAAATATCGGTGTCACAAAAAAAGAGTATCGTCTTGCCGATGCCTGCGGGCTCTCTCGCTACAACCTGCTCACGCCTTCGGCTCTTAATAAAACCCTGCTTTATATGAACAATATCCCGGAGTTCCGCTCCTGCCTTTCCCAGCCCGGCAGTTATGGTACACTGGCAGAACGCAGCGACCTTATGAATATGAGTATTTTTGCGAAAACTGGCAGTATGAGCAGGATAGAATGTATTTCCGGTTATATGACCACCAGAAGGAATAAAGATATTGTCTTTACCGTTATGATCAATAATTATCTGCCTGATAAAAACAACCGGCACCCGGTGGACAGTTTTGTCAGGTTGTTTTACCAGTTCTAAGTTTGAGTCCAATCTAAAAACCTATAAATATAATATTTCTACAACGAAAGGCACGAAACACACAAAAAAGAATAAAAATATACTTAAACAAAAAGCATATCTATATAATGTAAAATAAGTTAAAAAAAACAGTCATGGCATATAATTAGTTTTTGTTCGTGATATTCGCGTTTTCTTGATGAGCCTTAATCATCGGAGGCTATTCGTTGTTAATAGACTTTTAGGAGTGGGCTCAAGATTTAGTCTGTTTCTACATGTCTTCCGCACGTTCCGCTTTCAGCAGATATTCATGCTTTTTCATCATTAAACCCAGTTTCTCATATATTTCTGCTATGACTTCATAATAGGCGTAATGCAAGGCTCCTGTTTTCTCTGCTGCCAGAAAATAATGCAAAGCCTGACGCATATCTTTGGCTTCAAAATAGTTAAACGCTGCCAGGTTTAACAGAGCTTCAGTAAAATCAGGCTCAATTTCCAAGGCTCTAAACCAGCACGCTTTTCCCTCGTCTATTCTGCCGAACTCAACCAGGCATATGCCTTTTTCCACCAGCATATCCGTATTGTCTTCATTTCCATCTGCCAGTATTCCATCTAATAATCCCAGGGCTTCCTGAAAATGTCCAATACTTATCAGAGCTTTCGATTTCAAGAATTGCAACGCCTGGTTTTCCGGGTTACTATTTTCCAGTCCAGATGCAATATGTAACGCAACTTTAGGCATTTCCATTTTAATATACTGATTGATCAGTATCGCATTAAGCGGTATTTCTTTACCGGCATACTTCCTTGCCATATTCAGATAGCTTATCTTGTCCTTATATTCATCTTCGAAATGGGAATGTTGATAAAGAGTAAATAATAATAAAAATTTTTCACTCTCTGGAAAGGTCTTATCACGCAGTATTCTTTTTAAGCCCTGTTTATCCTTACTGTTCAAGTATCTGAGTGTCAGCAGGTATATCCCGGGTTTTAATTCCGTGTTATATTCATCTTCTTCGACTTCATTACTAAATTCTTCTATTAAATCCAAAGCTTCACCAGCTTTGCCCTGGAATAAGTCTAAGTAGATATTTATCAAATGAATTATTAGTGAATATTCTTCTACATCTTTATAAAAAAATTCTTCTTCCTTCCATAATTCCAGACACTCATCAAAATCCTCTTTCAGGAATGACATGATAATATGCAAGACTATCAAAACAACATTGATCTTATGTATAGAGTTTATATACTGCATCTCATTGATGCCAATCTTTTCAGCGGTTGTATCCGGTTCACTGTTAACTATTATTCCGATGTTTATCATCTCAAGTTCAATAGTTTCTATATCAATTGTATTACCACTGATCATTTCAAAAAGATTGACCAGATGTTCATTGTATTCTGATAAATCCAAGGGCTGATAGCTGCAGACAACTTCTGTCATCTCAGCATTAAATTCAAAGTCCCAGTTTCCCGATAGAAATGCATTTAACCAGCTATTAAAATGCTTGAGTTTCAGAGCAATATTCAACTTCCGCTCCGAAATCTCTGTGATAATCTGATCCATTGCCAGGTATTGAAGAATTAATCTATTACTTTCTCTATCATCAAATCTGCTGAATTCCCGGCTTACATTTACCTCGATTTTCTCTTTTTTTTGCTTCTGTTCCTGCATTATTCTCTCCTTTAATTTATTTCCGGCACCTTCTGGGTTAATTCTTTATTTTATACTATTCCAGGTTCTGCCCATGTTGTCTATATGGATTATCTTCTGTGAACCCTGACGTGTTAGACTGGCTTCATACATAGAGGTTGTTATCTCTATTTTAGGCGGCATATCAAAAGTGCCACCAACAATATCCGTAAATCCCAATGCTTCCAGATCGCTGGTGTAATATCCATTTAATTGATAAAAATTATACATCTTGTAATATAATTGACGCAATACCCATTTCCCCTGCTCCTCCGCGATATATCCCTGCATCTTACCATCGCTGCTGGGCAGCTCTTCAAAGAAATATACATAACCCCACATCTCAGGATAATGCATGTTGATCACGCCCTGCGGACTCCATACCCAGTTATTTTCCTTAGTGCCTTCCACTTTCTGATATTTATCATTCACTATTTCATGCTGCCATTGCACGCGTGAAAAATTCATTCTCCAGTAATCGCCTTCCTTAGGCGGCACCTGACCGGCACATTCGCCCAATACGTCCCACGGTATCCCCAGTTCCACATACCACGCTTTATCACGGCTCAAAGGATCATTCACCGTCCCATCCACAAATACTCCGCTCTGCAGACCCGGAATATCCCAACTGTCTATTGCCACCTGACCTCCCTCGCGATAGGGATGCAGCAGCAAAAGATCCCACACCGTGCCCAGCGCATTGATCTCCAGCTCAAAATAATTATGCGTATCTCCGTCCGGATCTATAAATACTTCAAAATCATTATCGTGAAATATCACCGAATCCCGCTTCTGCAGCGTTCCCCAGATATGAGGATCTACCAGCCTTGCTCCTATATATAAATAATAGTCATTCCACAGCATCTTAACCTGAGTCTTTAGTCTCGGCTCAGGCATGTCTCCGCCTTCAATATCCACAAAATGATCCGTCCAGGCTGCAAACAGCCACTCTGTTTCTGACAGCTCCCCGTCTATATAAATGTAATCATCTATCTTAGGCACTGCATAAGTCCTGGGATTAAAAGCTATCTGAGGCTCAAGTAACTCACTCCCCGCCAAAACACCACACATTAATAATGACGAAATCATTATCAGATACCACTTTATAACATTACTATCTATTCTCCGCATTTATTCCACTTCCTTTTCAGATATTTCAGCATTTACAATTGTCAATCACCAGATTTATCGTCCAGTTTTTTTATCCGCAAAAAATATTTTCCATTCTTCCCCCTTCCCGATCAACGGCTGTGTCGGGACGGCGGACGTGTGACTGATAACTTGCTTCTCGTGATTCAGGATTTGGGATAGATGAAGTAATCCGATATTAATATTGTGTAACTAGATTATCCTGGTCTGGATTTAAGTTGTTATTAGGAAATGGGTGAAAATATGAAGTGAATGTAAAATGGTTGAGATTCTTTGATATTACTACAAGCTGATTACGATATTATTCTGATATGGAAATAAGATTAATAGGGAATAGAAAGTGATTTATAATTATTATTTATTTAGCCTTACCGCAGCAGTTTTTATATTTACTTCCACTGCCACAAGGGCATTTATCATTTCTCGCAGGTTTAGATTCAGATGACATTTTCATTATTTTCAGACGATTGTTGTGATCTTTGACAAAATCTATTTCATTAATAGAAGGAATCCTATAAGTCATTGTAGTTTTGTTGTTATAATTAGTAATCGCAAAATCACCTAACATTATTACATCCATACCAATCAGCATTTCAGCTCCGGTATTTGATAATTTTTCACATTCAGATACTCTTAATCTAATCTTCACTCTGTTTGTGTAAATCTCTAATACAACATAATACAAATTAGTAATTTTTTTCCCATTTACACCATGAACTTCCATCTTTCCAACCGGCATTAATTTAAGTTTTTTAACTAAAGACGATGTAATCATAGATCCTGATGCACCAGTATCCCATAAACCTGTGGTACTATGGCTATCCTTCTGATCCATTCTAATAACAGTTATTGGTGTAATAATTATTTTTAATAAATGCTTAGATCT